>NZ_JACHFL010000006.1 GCF_014201875.1 Deinococcus humi
GTGAACGTGAACCTCACCGGCGCGCGGGAACTGCGGATGGTGGTGACCAACGGGGGCGATAACATCGACTACGATCACGCCGACTGGGCCAACCCAACGATCACCTGCCAGGCGATCCAGAACCAACCCCTGACCATGACGGTGTCGCCCAGCACTGTGGAGATCTTCCACAAGCACACAGCCACGGTGAAGGCGACCTTCAGCGGCACCTTCAACGGCCCGGTCAACCTCAGCCTGCCGCGCGTTTCGCCGGACGGCTCCGTCCTGACGTTGCAGACCTCCCAGGTGTCCTTACCCGCGAGCGGGACGGGGACGGTCACGCGTGATGTGATCATTGAGGCGCCTTCCTTGCCAGGCTCCCTGGGGGATCTGGCGCTGCTGACCGCACAGTACCGCCTGGTGGCGAGCCAGGGCGGTCAGGAGCGGACCAGCGCGCCGCTCACGGTGACGGAGAAACTGTTGACGGTCAGTACATCTCTGATGCCGTCCAGCCTCTCGGGCCCCGTGGGTGCCACGCGCCGCGTGACGGCCACGGTGACGGTATCGCCGGCCCTGGCCCAGCCGGTTCCGATCACACTCTTGGGAACCACGCAGTCCACCAATGATGTCTTCACGGTCGTCCCGGTGGGAGCCCCCTACGGGGATGGTGGCACCATGAAGCAGGATTTCGACGTGACCTTGATTGCGCTCCTGTTCAGTACAGATACATCGGCATACGGAGAGTTCTACGTGCAGGCCGACAGTTTCTCGGGATATCGTCTGCCGTATTACGGCAGTACCGCGCGGTCCCTGACCTGGACGGTGCAGCCGTAAGACGGGCTGTGTTGCCGTAACGTGATCGGGGTAGCCTGACCCGCCGTGACCGATGCCAGGCCCTAGAGCCACCGTTTTCCCATGACGTTCATCCAGCAGACCCAAAAGCTGTACCTCTGATTTCCGCTGAGCTCCCGTGATGTCCAAGCAGTGCTGCATCAGCGTGGCCCACAAGGTTAGCCACGAGGCCCTCCGACAATGGCGGATCACGTTCGGCCCTCTCTTCGCAGAAGACCTACGCCACTCGGAGGGGACGCCGGGGTTCTGGGTAGTCTCTGGATGAAGGCTGGACGAGGGTCAATGGGGTTCGCCAGTGGCTCTGAAGGGCCGTGGACGAGCACGGATGCGTGCTCGTCCGCCTCCTCCAACGGCATCGCAATACCGAGAAAGCGAAGACCGTCCTGACGAGGCTGCTCGGGGCAGACGGTCTTCCAGAGGTGACGCAGACCGACGGGCTCTGCAGCGACGGAGCGGCGGTTCGCGAGAGTCCAAGTCTGGACGAGGTCAACCATTAGCAGGTAATCTCGATCGCCCGCTACAACAGCACCCTGCAAGAACACTGCTCTCTACGGCGCCGTGTTCGACCACAGTAGGGCTTCAAGGGACGGAAACGAGCTCCAGAATGCCTGAGCCTTCACGCCCAGGTCACGAACCTCCACCAGCCTGACCGCACCAGCGTCACTGCCGTCAACAGAACATGCAACCAAAATCAAGCGTTCCAGCCGTGCTTGACCATCGCGGCAGGGGTGGCCTGAACTTCAGGCCACCCCTCTCCTCAGCCTGCCGTGACGCCAGTTCAGGCCACACCACCGGTCACCCTGCCTCAGGGCGTTCCGGAGCGCCCTTGTTCTTGCATGTCCAGCGCCGCGTTGCGGTAAAAGCGCTCAAGGCCCAGGGCGATTGCCTGCGCGAAGCGTTCCCGACCCGCAGCGCTCATCAGCAGCCGCAGATTGCCCTTGTCGGTCAGGAACGCCGTCTCGATCAGCACGCTGAGCTGGGTGGAAGGCCGCGCCAGCGCCAGGTTCTGGTAGTGCACCCCGTCGTTGCCCACCTCCGGCAACTGTCCCACCAGGCTAGCGAGCAGCGTGTCGGCCAGCGTGCGGGCCTGTGGCTGGTAGTAATACACCCCACTGCCGCGCTTGCTGCGGGGGTCCACGCCGTCCGGTAGGGCGTTGGCGTGGATGCTGACCAGCAGGTCGGCGTTCTTTTCCTCGGCCAGCAGCGGGCGGTTGTAGATGGGCACCTGCACGTCCGCCTCACGGCTCAGGACGACCGTCGCGCCTTTTTCGCGCAGCAGTTCGGCCACCCGCAGGGCAATGGGCAGCGTCAGGTTCTTCTCCGGCACCCGCAGCGGCCCGGCGCCCCCCGGCTCGTCGCCGCCATGTCCCGGGTCCAAGAGGATGGTCCGGCCCCGCAGCGGCGTGCGGGCACTCAGTGCGGGTGCGTTGCGGACCCGCAGCACCAGGGCCGTACCCTCATAGGTGGTGTCGTAGCCCCAGGGAGCGCCGCTCAGGTCCACGTGGACGCGGGCCACCCCATCACTCTCCTGGGTCCAGCGCACGTCCCGCACCGGCCCTGTGGGAAAGTCAGAGACGATGTAGTCCACGTCCGCGACACTCTGGAACAACCGCAGGTCCAGGCTGGAGGAGTCTGGGCCGACCTGCTGCTCCACCGTGAAGGGGACGCGAGCAGGCAGGTCCAGCCGCACCTCGCTGTGGGTCGCCCCGGTCTTCACGTCGATGCGGGTAAAGATCGCGCGGGGCAGCGGCGTGCCCTCGGGCTTCAAGGTCAGCGTGGTCTTGGGAGCGTTGAGCGTCAGCGTGCCGGACGCCTGCACGGTGTAGGTGTTGCCCTCTTCACCCACGATCACGGCCTGCGCGCCTGCCCGGGGAAAGACGACATAATTGCGCCCCGCCCCGTTGCGCCACACGAAGGTTCCCGCCTGCACGCCCCGCCCTGGAATGCTGGCTGTGACCTCCGCCACCCGGGGGCCCGTGCCGGTCACGCCGAGCTTGCCCGGGCTGCTCGCCGTGGCGGTGGTGCCGTCCGGCGCGGTCAGGGTGAACTGCACGGGCGCGGGACTCAACTTCTCGGGCAGCAGGAAGGTGCCCTCGTAGCGGCCGGAGGCCGTCTCGGCCATAGGGAAGGGGCCGAGCTCCCCGACCCGGAATGAGGCCGTTGCCCCGGCAGTGCCCGCAAAGGCCACCGGCACGGCGCGCATCTCCAGGGACTGCGGCTGCAGGTAGGCGGTGCGGTCCACGGCAGGCAGCAGCCCGGAGGAGACGATCTGGGCCGCTCCGGTCAGGGACAGCGGTACGGCGCGAGTAACCCGCACCTCCTGGCGGGCAACTGCGCTTCCCTGACCTGACTCCAGCACCAGCACGTTCTCACCGGGTTGCAGCGGCACCCACTCGATGAACAGGCCGTCGTTACCCACATCCACGGGCTGCCCGTTCAGAATCAGATTCGCCCCGGGTTTGACGCTGCCCTCTAGCAGCACGTGGTCGTACGCCACGGTGTACTTGTCCGGCGGATACGCCACGTAAATGGGCGCGTCGCTGATAGGCGGCAGCGAGACTGCGCCGGCTGCCGGTGGCGGGGTGACCGGGGCAGTCTGGGCGAGGGCCAAGGGTGCGGCAGTCAGCAGTAGGGCAGTCAGCAGGGAGCGGCGCAACATGAAACCTCCAAGTGGGTGAAGTGGGGACGAGTGTAGAGGAAGTCACCGTGAGAGTGCCGGGGGCGGGTCAGCCACTCCGGCGAGCCGTATCGTCCGGGGCCGCCTCCCGGCGCGCGACGCCAGGTTACCTTACGCCCGAGGGAGCATAAACAGGAAGGTGACGCCCTCATTGGACGCACCTTGCAGGCACAGCTGTCGCCATGCCGCTCCACGAGGTTTTGTCAGGTCAACAGTTCAGGTGTCGGCCAGTGCTTGACCCCCAGCCCTCCCCTCACCGTTGCCCCAGAAGCATCATGATCATCCGGTACGCGCTCTGGGCTGTACCACCGCTTCTCTCTCAGCCACCGTAACGTGCATGAACCCTTCCATGGGCGCGACATCACCGTCAGTCACGAAACGCTGCGGCAGTGAAACATTAAATTCGCTCCCTTCCTGACCAAGGAACTGCGCCACCGGATGTTGGCCTTCATTGAACTCGTTCGGACCTCTCGGCCATTGACCCGTGCTGAGGTGTGGTTTGTCCGTCTCCCGCTGAGCGTCTTCACCGGGTGGATCACCGTGGCGCCCATCGCCAACATCGCCTTTGCACTACGCAGTTCGGGTGTGCGGGACCTGGGCTTGGCTGAGACGACATGGGCATGGGCCGCCCTGATGTTCGCTGCCGCGACGTTGATCGGCGTGGCCATGACTCGCTTCAGCGAAGGCAACGCATGGTACGCCGGAACGGTCGTGTGGGCCTTGATCGGCATCGTGGTGGCGAACGTCGTACGCGAACCCAACCTCACGGTCGCCATCGCCGCAGGCGCGGCAGGGCTGGTTGCACTGTCTCCTCTCGCAGGAACCACCATGACAAGGCTGACGCCAGCTGCCAAATGAGTGTTCCTGCAGGCGATGGCGTGAGTGCCTCTCGAAATCGAATCTCGATCAGCTTGACAGGTGGCGTTGCTTTAACTGGTCTCAGGGCAGATGGAGGGCAGGGGTGGTCTGAGTTTCAGACCACCCCTGCCGCGACCGTTGACCACGTCTGGAACGCTTGATTCCGCTTGCTCTTTCGGGCCATGGCAGGGACGCCGGTGCGGGAGTGATGGTGGAGATTGGTGATCCGGGCGTGCAGGCACAGGCATTCCTGCGCTCTACCTCTCCTCTTGAAGCCCGGCTGGCTTCGCTCATGACCTCGTGTATGTTCTCGCTCACGTCTTCAATGAGCGCCGAAGCACGGTTTCAGCGCTCATTGAAGACGTTCAGTTGATCTGCCGGAAGGGGACGGGCGAACAGATTCCCTTGCCCGTAGGCACACCCCATCTGGCGGAGGACGTCCCGTTGCGCGCCCAACTCAATGCCTTCAGCCACCACCTTGATGCCCAGCGCTCCGGCAAGCGTGATGACAGCCTCGACCATCGCCCTTTGCCGGTCATCGACCTGACAGCCGGCCACAAATGACCGGTCAAGTTTCACATTGTCAATGGGCAAGCGCTGCAGGCTGGCCAGACTCGACTGCCCGGTCCCGAAATCGTCCAGCGCCACACGAACGCCGAGGGCCTTGAGCTTCATCAACTGCTTGACCCCTTCATCCAGGTCATCCGCCATGGCTGTTTCGGTAATCTCCAGTTCCAGGCGACTTGCGGGAAGGCCGCTGTGCAGCAAGGCCCGCTGAACCACCTCCGGAAAATTGGGCTGATTGAACTGCAGGCGGCTGACGTTAACCGCAACCGTCACTGCGTCCCATGTCCGGGCCGTGAGACAGGCCTGGTTCATGACCCACTCGCCCAGGAGCAAGATCAGTCCGCGCTGCTCCGCAATTGGAATGAACTCGGCTGGGCTGATGACCCCGAGCGCGGGGTGCTGCCAGCGCACCAGCGCCTCTATCGCCACAGGCCGCTCGGTTTGGAGATCCACGATCGGTTGATACGCCAGCGTCAACTGTTCGTCTCTCAAAGCGGAGCGCAGCTTGTGCTCTATCTCCGTCTGACGGTCCTGCACCTGCGCAATGTTGACGTCATACGTCACCGGGCCGCTTCCCTGCCGTTGTTGCGCGCTCGCCAGCGCCTGGTAGGCTTGCTGCACCAGCGTGCTGCCCCGCACCCGGTCGTTGTTCGGCACACTGATCCCGACATTGGCGCTGAAGTGCAATTCATGCCCCTGTGCACTGATGGGGGCGCCCACCACGTCCAGCAATTTTTCTGCAAACAGCTCGGCATCCCGTTGCGACAATAGCGGCGACAGCAGGATGCCGAATTCGTCTCCGCTCAGGCGGGCGATTGTGACCCTTGGGCCGGCTTGCGTGGTGAGTCGCGCCGCCACCTCACACAGCACGGCGTCCCCGACCACCCCGCCGTACGCGTCGTTGATGGAGCGGAAGCGGTTCAGATCCAGCACCAGGACCGCACAATCCAGTCTTCGCCGCCGCACGCCCTGTAAGGCTGTGGTCACATGGTCCAGAAAAGATTGACGGTTGAACAAACCGGTCAGTTCGTCACGCGTTGCACGGCGCGTGAGCTGCTGTTCGTACGTCTTCTGCCGGGTCACGTCGGTCATCGAGGCCATCGAAGCGTACGGACGGGAGTCCCCCGGATGATAGAGCGGCCGGGCATTTACGCTCACCCACCGCGTCTCCCCGCCAGGCCGGGTGGCTTGAATCAAGGTGCCTTCACAGGAGGCCCCCGTGCGAAAGGCAGATGTGATCGGACAATCGTCCAGGTGCAGCGGTGTGCCGTCTTCCAGATGGAACGCCCATCCGGTCAGATCGAGTTTGGGTTGCGGGTCATCACTGGGCGGTATCTCAAAAAACCGTTGTGCCGCCGCGTTGACCGCCGCAAGTTGGCCCGCACTGCTGAACATCAGCAGGCCTTCATCCAGAGCGTCCAGAATAACGCGCGATGAGGCGGTATTCCTCACCAGTTCTGCGTGTTGCTGGGCCCGGGCCAGTGCCTGAGCGCATTGCGTGGCCAGTCCCTGAAGATAGCCCCGCTGGATGGTCGAGAACGTCTGATCACTCGGGAAGCTGAAGACCAGCACACCAGTGGACTCCCCCCCTGCGATCAATGGAAAAATCGCCACGCTGGCAGTGGTCTGGGACAAGCGGAGCTGTGGATAGCGTTCCATCAAGGCTGAACGTGCCAGGTAGAGCGGTGACTGCTCACGGAAGGTTTCTGTTAATGGAAGTGAGGCGCGAAGATCCATCACTTGGTAGTCATGGACGAGTTCCGGCGGATAGCCTACGAACTCGAGCGTCTCCAGCGCCGCCCCATTCCCATGCCGTACGGCCACCAGACCCGCATAGGCCTCGGAGGTGGCATGCGCGTACTCCAGAATGGCGCGTGCCACCTGACTCGGGGTGAGGGCCCGGGCCAGCAGGTCACTGACCGTGAGCAGGCGTAAGCTGTACTCTTCGGCCCTTTTGCGCTCAGTCAGGTCGTGGAACACAATCCGGAAGCCATCAGGATGGGGGTAGATGCGGGTGCGCCGCCACTCCTGCCGCGGCGCACTGTACGTCTCGAATTCCACTCTTCTTCCGGACGCCTGCGCTTCTTGCAGGACAGACCGGAACCGGAAGTCGATTGTCCCCAGGTGCTCCCACACGCTCGTGCCCAGGACACGCTCGGCGCGCAGTCCAGTCCAGTCCTCTGCCGCAGGGTTGAGATAGGTGATCTGCCCCGCGCAGTCCAGGGCCATATACCCTTCGGCAAGATCGCCCATCACCTCGTCAGGCACGTGGTGCATAAATGGGAATGACATCAAAAAGAGACTCCTTCCAGGGTTCGCAGATCGCGATGCCTGCACTGTACTGGAAAGTGTCTGGGGCTGCTCCAATTTTGTGGAACCTTCATCGAGTCAATCCTGTTGGTGGCCTGGCTCCGGAAAAAGACCGAGGGTCAACCGCCGGCGACCTGACAAGGGCAGCCTGAAAAGGAGCCCGTAGCGGCTTGCGTTGACCCGACGGTTCAGGGGCAGGCCAGCTCTGAGCGTCCGACGAGAGAAGATGGCCTTCTACAGCTTGGAGGCCGATTCCAAGGTGGCACAGCGCCTGCTGCCCCTGCCCGTGAGAGTGGACGACATGTGAGTTCCACGCCGCACCACCTTGATGGTTTCGGACACGAGCAGCATGGTGGCCGCAGCCAGAACCGGAGCCAGCCGCCCCAGACTGGCGTCGCGCAGCCTGGAGTCTTCCAACCCGGAGCGCCCCCTTTTTCCGTCGTACCGGGGGCCTGCTGGGGCTCTCCCCTGTCCCGCATGACGCTGCATTCTGATGTGGACAGCCCTCCGGGTTCAGGTCACGCTTGCCGCAGCTTCCTTGGACTTTCAAAGTGGACGGTCTCCAGAGCGTTCCCGCTTCGGGCAACTGGACCGCTCCTCAATACAGCACTCGATTGCGGCCATTGCGTTTTGCCCGGTACAACTGCTGATCCGCCTGGGCGATCAGGCTGCTGGGAAGGCTGATGGGCGTCAACTCAGCCAGCCCAGCACTGAGCGTCACGCGCTCGCCGGGAGGAAGCTCCGGCCAGCGGTGTGTGGCCACGGCCTCCAGCAGGGCGGAGCACCGTCGTGCTGCGGTCTCCAGATCTGTACCGGGCATCAGCAACACAAATTCCTCGCCCCCGTAACGGGCCAGCGTATCTATCGGCTCACACCTTTCACGCACGACTGTGGCCACCCGCTGGAGCACGAGATCACCCGTGAGATGTGAGAAGGTATCGTTAATGCGCTTGAAGTGGTCAACATCAAAAAGAGCGACGGTCAAAGGCTCCCGCCGCGCGTGTGCCTGTTGGATCGCGTGGTCGAAATGCTGATTGAAATATCGCCGGTTGTACAGCCCCGTCAACGTGTCCTGATGGGCCTGCTCGTCCAGGCGGCGCATCAGCTCAAGTTGCTGCTCATGGGCCGTCTCAAGGACACTATTTAAACGCTGCAACTCGTCTGCCCGCTGCCGGGCGACATCTGCCTCACGCCACGCCGTCTCCGCTTCCAGCTCAGTAAGCACGGCTTCTGTCCGTTGTGCGGCCTGCCGGCCAGTGAAGGAGCGTTCGAGGTCCAGGCAGCGCCGCAGGTGCTCAAGCGCTCCTTCGCTGTCTCCCAGGTCCCTCAATGCGGCAGACAGCCCCTCGTGGGCCTGGATGATGATCTCTGAGAGCTGATACAGAGTGCTGCGCTCAAGGGCCTCCCAGAGGAACGTTTGGGCTGCGCGAAGATCACCTGCGCTCTTATGGGCCAGTCCCAAACCAAGCAAAGCCACTGAGGTCAGTGGCCACACGTCATGCCGTTCAAAAATTTCCAACGCAGCCTGCGCCAGGGGAAGCGCGAGAACCGCTTGACCCACTTTGACATGGAGCAGCGCGAGGTTAGCCTGAGCAAGCGCTGTCAGGACCTCGTCTCCATGCTCGAGGAGCACCGGAATCGCCCGTTCGTACAACGTCAGGGCCTGGTCATACTGCTCCAGACGATCATAGGTCACGGCCACATTGATCAGGGCACGGGCCATGTTATGCGGTTCAGCACAGTCTTCGAACAAGACCAGCGCCTGCTGATGGTGGTGGAGAGCGCGCGTGTGGTCACCCAGGGCCGACCAGACATGGCCCAGATTGCCGAGCGAGCGCGCCACCTGATCACTCCTGCCAGCTGCCTGTCGCCGCTGGAGCGCCTGCCGATGGCATCTCGCTGCTTCGGGGTAGTCGCCTCCCATGTCGGCCAAGGCCCCGAGCGCATTGAAGCAATCGGCCTCTCCCAACGGATCACGTCGTTCACTGAACAACGCGAGTGCGCGCGCGAGCAGAGCCGCGGCTTCATCAACCTGACCCATACGGATCAGGGTATCGCCCAAGTACCGCAAGACCGGAGCGATCAGGTCGTCTTGTCCCTGTTCAACTGCCCAACCGTCGGCTCTTCTCAGTGCTTCGGCGGCCTCTTGAAAACGGCCCAGGGTATAGAGGGCCACACCCCGCGAGAAGGTGCTGCGCAACACCTCTTCGGTCGCTCCAAGGCGGACAGCGACCTCGAGAGCCTCTTGCGTCAAAAGCAGCGTGCGCTGAGCATCAGCCGTATGTAAAGCGTAGGCCAGGTCATTGAGTGCCACCAAACGTCTCGGCCCTTCACTACGGCTCAATGCCTCTTCAAGGAAGTCCACCTGTGCATCATTCAAGGGCTTTTCCCCCACTTGATGCTACGGTTTTGATCTGACAATTTTCTGTAACTGGGGAACTTGAACTGTGTTGTATCGCCTTCTTTGGATCGGGATAGGCTGAGCCGCAGTGATCGGCCCCAAGACCTCCCGTCACCGGTTCAAGGGTGAGCATCATCAGGCACGCATATTGGCGCCGGCAGCGTTTCCCACTGAGCTCCTGAACTGCCCAAGCGTTGCTCCACCAGCGCGGCACAGAGATCAGTCGCGGATCATCCGCGAGTGATGCATGAATTTCGCCGTATCTCCTGAAGACCTGCGTCATTGAGAACCCCATTGGGATTCTCAAAGGTCCTTTGATGAAGTCTACATTCCCGTAAATGGGGCCCGACCCTGGCTTTGGAGGGCGTAGACGAGCACAGCTTCGTGCCCAAGGTCGTCGCTCAACGTCGCTGAGATCTGGCAGCTGCGCGTACCTTCCTGACCAAGTCGCTGGGGGAATACGACGTCCTACAGGTTATCCATACTGACCAACTCGCAGCCAGGGAACTGCAATTCAAGAGATCGTGAGACTGGCGGAGGATGATCACCCGCAAGTGATCTCCAAGGCGCGCTGTCACAATAGTGTCGATCGGTTTTACCGCCTCACACGACGTCAAGAACGACAACCACAGGGATTCACGTGAAGGAATCGATCACAGGGGGTTCTCACTCTCCAGCCACCCGAACAACTTGTCCCAACCGCCTGCAGAAGCATTAAAAGTTGAGAAACTGCGCCGCAAGTTGCCTTGCTTAATCGCTCAACCCATTTGCCGGGTTCCTGGATCAACAGCGCGCCACTCATCTTCAATAGACACCTAACGTAGATAAGCCTGCACAACCCAGGGACAATTTCTCGGTGTATTTTCGAACACATAGCATCTGGTCTTACCGGTAAGACCATTCCATGTCCAGGCACGTTGTATCGTGACTCCATGATCACAATGACAGTGTTTAACCATGCGGGGGGGGCCGGGAAAACCAGTCTGACCCTGAATGTGGGACACGAGCTGGCGGTTAGCGGTCTGCGGGTTCTGCTGATCGACCTTGATCCACAGGCCAACCTGACTGGCTGGCTGGGAGTGACGGGCGTTCAGCGTGACCAGACCGTCTACCCGGTGGCGGTGGAGGGCCTGCCCTTGCCCGAGCCGATCAGGATTCACGGCTTGGATCTTTTGCCCGCCCAGGTGGGTCTCGCTGTTGCCGAAGGTCAGATGATGGGCCGGGTAGGCGCTCAGGGCCGCCTGAGGCGCGCGCTGCAGGATGTGGCGGACCGCTACGACGTGGTGATGATCGACAGCCCGCCCAGCCTGGGTCAACTGGCCATCCTCGGTGCACTGGCCGCCGACCGCATGATCGTGCCGGTTCCTACCCGGCAAAAAGGCATTGACGCCCTCCCCGGTCTTCAGGGTGCCTTTGCCGAATACCGCGAGGTCCGGCCCGATCTCACGGTGGCACTGTACGTGCCCACCCTTTACGACGCCCGACGATTGCATGACCGCGAAGTGCTGGCTGATCTGCAACAGCACCTCTCCCCTCTTGCCACGCCGGTGCCTCAGCGCGAGGCAGTATGGCTTGATTCTACCGCTCAGGGTGCGCCAGTGGGCGTCTATGCACCTGGCAGCCCGGTACACGCTGACGTCAAGACGCTGACCGCCGATGTGGCCCGCGCCGCGGGCCTGGCCTACGCCCGGAGCGCCGTATGACCCGCCCCCGCCCCACCCGCCAACGTACGGTAGCCGGTCTGCTGGGCGAGACACCCACCGATCTCAGCCAGCCGGACGTCGTGACCGTGCTTGCTGTGGACCAGCTGCGTCCGGGCACAGGTCAGCCCCGACGCAGCTTCGGCGAGGCTGGCCTGAGGAGCCTTGCCACCAGCATCCGTGAGCAGGGAGTATTACAGCCCCTGCTGGTGCGGCCGGTCAAAGGAGGCCACGAAATTGTTGCCGGTGAGCGGCGCTGGCGGGCCGCCCAGCTGGCTGGTTTACGCGAGGTTCCAGTCGTGGTCCGCGCGCTTGACGATCGGCAGGCACGCCTGGCTGCGCTGCTCGAGAACCTTCAACGCGAGAACCTCAATCTGATCGACGAGGTGGACGCCAAACTGGAACTGGCCGCCGCCGCCCTGGGTCTCCCCCGCGACGAGGCACGCAGCCGGCTGACCCGGTTAACAAAGGAGGCCCCGGGCGAGGAAACTGCGACCCTCGATTCACTGTTCGGACCACTGGGAGAAAGCTGGACCTCCTTTGCCAAGAACAAGCTGAGGATCCTGGGCTGGCCCGGCGAGGTGGTCGAGGCACTGCGCGGCGGACTGCCCCTGACCCTGGCGTCGGTCATCGTCGGTGCACCTGAAGAACACCACGCCCGGCTGATTGGGCTGGCGCAACAGGGCGTTTCCCGCAGTGGTCTGCAAGCAGAAGTCCAACGCTTGGAGCAGCAGGATAAGATCCCCAGCCTAGCCGCCGATGTCGCCCGCAAATTGGGCAGCCGCCGATTCCTGACCGGCCTGAAGCCTGACGAGCGCAAAGCGGTGGATCGCTGGCTGTCCAAGATGCCTGAAGTCCTGAAATAAAACGGTCTTACCGGTAAGACCAGAGTCTTGAGTGTATTGCGAAAATTCCAGAGAGACTGATCCAGGAGGCGCCGCGGCAGGCTGAATCCCCGCCGCGTCCTGATCTCCCCCACCTGAAGATCTGAGCGACTACCCCCCAATCGGGACAGCGACATCGCGTCTGAACTTCGACTGCGGTCCTCACACTCATGCGATCCATTCAAAAACCCACTGCGGACAGTGATCTGAGCAACTCGGCTACACCCTGCCGCTTGTCCCGCAGTAGCCCCGGCACCTGCCAGTGGATGTCCTGAAGTGTTCCGACAGGCAGTTGGGCCAGGACGTCATGCTGCAAGCCCTAGCAAGGTCAGGGGACGGGCCAGATCCCCGCGACTGACCTGGACGTCAGGAACCTCTTCATCACTCGGAGCGGTTGCCATGCGCATCCTGGGCCCGGTCAGGACCGGGCGCGATGGGGGTCCTCGGGCCAGGCGTACTTGCTTATTTCATGAAGGCGCACAACGTCCAGCACAAAGTCCACCTCATTCGCCGGCTTGCACCCGAGACCCAGAATCACCCGGGCTTGTGCAACAGAGTGACGAACGTTCTCACGGGAATCGGGAGTGGCTTTCTTGGCGGCAACAAGGGGCTTTCTCAAGCTTGCCAGCAGCGTGACCAGTTCGCCGTCGGGTTCCAGGGCCAGCTGTCCAAAGACGTAACTGACGGTCTGATTGTTCCCGCGTCCGGTGACCTGCACGTCCTGCAGGTACCTAAACTCCAGGAGGTTGGTGTGAACCGGCTCCAGAGTGCGCCTGATCTTGTCGGGACTTTCTGCTGCGCTGCCTCAGCGCTGGGCCAGGTCCATTGGCGATAGCTGGAGCGTGCCGGTCTTCGACCGATTGTTGCAATCATGCCGCAGGGAATCCAGCACCCGGTAAGTTGCGCGGGCCGCCTGACCCAGCCGCCGCATCGATATGGGCTTCACTGGTTTGAGATAGCCGTTGCGAACGTTGTGTGTCAGTTCCGCGGGCAGCGTCACGGCAATCCCCCTGACCGCGATTGAATCCCGCTTACTGCACGTGAAAGCCAGCTTCTCGATCAGCCGGAAGCCCATAGTCACTCAGTCGTCGTCCTCGTTGCTGCACCAGGCACCGCTGATCCAGTGCTGAGGGGTACTCAGACGTTCCAGACTTTCGCGCACCATGCGCCGATCGGCTCCGCTGCCCTCCAGATCACATCCCTGCAACACACGGAACATGGTGAAGGCCACGTGACCGTTTTCAGGGCAGCCCTAGTCGGTATACAGCTTCTGAAGGGCCAGGTATGACTCATTGTCGATGCCGTGAGGCGCCCCATCCTTTCGCACTCCATTTCATTCTCAATCCCAGCACGTTCTAAGGCGATCTTCGCGGAGGTGTCATCGGAAGCGATTTTGCGCTGAGTGCAGAGCAGGCCAAGTTGAGTGACGTTCAGGTCGTCTCTGAACACAACATCCTGAGCCTGTGTCTTTCACATGTCCTCCGGGACCATCAGTCCACGTGCTGGGATGCGCCGAGAGCATACTGTGATGACTGGGGAGTTTGCCTGAATCGGCCGTCTAGAACGTGATCCTTTCCTCATTTGTCCTCTACCGCTACGAATCGGAAAACACGACTCCACTTCCGTTGTGAATGGGGAGAAACAGGGAGATTGTCCCGTTATGAATGGGGGAAAGAGGCCGAAAATACCGTCTAGAACATAATTTTCTTGCTGCTCTGATGTTGATCGAATCAGTCTTTGATAACAGAAGTACAAAGAAGAAAGGAAACATCAGGCACCCAATAATCCTGGTTTCGGAAGGGGTGCGCTCCACGGAAACTCACGATAGGGGAGACCAGCCGCGCTACATCGGTGTGGTCACATGGGAGGGTATAGGAGCCGCAGCAGCACCTCCAGTCAGCGGTGCTGCTGCGCCGCCGACACGCATCGGGCGCAGTTCAGGACCAGTTAGGTGACGCTGTTGTAAGGTCAACTTGGCCGGTTATTCCGGTGACCTTTTCTACCTTCACTCACAACTTGCCATCACTGTATGTGGACATGGGTCTTGGACGAATCAATTTAGAAAAGAGCTGAACGGCCTGGGCCGGGAGGCACCGAAAAGTCCGCGTTTCTCATGTTCATACAGATGAAATCCCCCTTTCTAGTCATAGGTCTTCCCAGAAGGGGCGGCATCATCAGGTGTCCCACTCTGATAGAGTGTCCCTCATGAGCAGAAGTGTCCCTGATGACAGCCGGGTGATCACAGGACAACTCGGACCCAAATACCGCGCCATCCTTCCCCGTGCCGTGCGTGACATCCTGCATGTTCAGGAAGGCGACACCCTGCTCTACGTGCTGGAGGGTGAGCAGGTCCGCCTCACCACCAAGCGGCAAATGGCCCAGGAACTCTACGGCAGCCTTGCCGAGAATGATGGGCACGATTTCACGGCTGAGCTGCTTCAGGAGCGCCGGACTGAATTGCAGCGGGAGAAACCTTGAGTCGCCCGGTCCTGCTGGACGCCAGCGCCTTGATGGCCTTCATCCGCAAGGAGCCAGGAGGGGAGAGGGTGCTCGCAGAACTCACCACTGGGCAGCGCAGTCACCACGTGGGCGCAGCACAACTCGTTGAGGTGGAAGGCAAGCTGGTCAGCGATGGGAGCTTTACCCCCGAGCAGGTCCGCACCCGACTGCATCAGTTGGGCCAGCTGCTGGAGGTCAGGCCTTTTGAAGTCCGCGCCCAGCAGGCCGCCTCGTTTTATTACGCCCGGCGACGGCCCTATGATCTGAGTCTGGGCGACGCCCTGTGCCTGGGACTGGCCGAAGCTCTGGAAGCTGACGTGATGACTGCCGAGCAGCGTTGGGCCACCCTGCCGGACCTGCCCTTCACGGTGGAGCTCATCCGCTAACCTCGCGCCTCTACCCGGCAGGGCGCTTTCGCCTTGACGCGAGTGGTTGGCTCTCCAGCCGGTTCTGGCAACTTGACCTCAGCGGGATCGTAGAAGAGCGGCCGGTCACTTGATCCTCGGCGCTAGGAACGGTGCCGACAGGCCTTGCGGTCCTGCACAACTCGAAGCCTACCGGCGTTCAGTTGCCAGAACCTTTCTCACCTGTAGTGGGAACATGACGCTCCGGCAGTGATTCAGACGGACAAGCGATGGAGCGGTTTTGCGAGCGCTTTCCGTGTTCTACGGTGTGGAGCACGTCCAAGTTATTTCTACGGCGCGTGGCAACAACCCTATTGAACAGTCTCACCGACCTATCCTGCGCCGTGGTCGTCCACATCGAAGATTCAGGTCACAACGACGGACACAAGGCTTTCTCGACCTGCGCGCCCGGATCACGAACCTTCATCACCCCGCTCGCCCGACTGTCCCCGCCCGTCACCGTCGCCGTCTTCAGCGGGCTGCTTTCATGACGTGGCAAGAAGCAGTACAGCGGGCAGCCTGAACTTCCGGCCGCCTGCCTTCACTGAGCCCCTCCGTTTCTGGGAAGCCAACAACTTGCCACAACCCTGCCGGGGTAAACCGGGGAGCTTCCAAGCGTTGAGCAGCCTGTCACCCTCCCCCGCCAACTTGCCACAGGAGTGGCAGACTGAGGCGTGGTCCCGCCCCCCATGCCGTCTTTTGTCGCTCAAACCACCGCTCAGGCCCGGCTGCTGCTGCATTCGGCTTACGGTCCAGCCCTGGAGACCTTGATGCGGGGCGAGGTCAGTGTGGCTGAAGTGGCCAAAAGAACAAACATCCCGGTCAAGCAGGCCCACCACCGGCTGACGCGGCTGCTGGAGGCCGGCCTGATCGAAGTCACGGGCGAACGTCAGCGTGGCGGCCGACCCATCAAACTGTACCGCGCCAGAGCCACGGTGTATCAAGTGCCCTTTGCGTTGACCGACGCGGCCACGGCCGGGGAACTGATGACCGGGATGACGCAACCCTACCTCAAAGCCTCAATGGAGGCCATCGGGCCTCTGTTCATGGCCGAGACGAACCGGGACGTGCTGGTGGCCCTCAATGCCCAGCAGCATCTCAGCATGCTGCTGGTGGGGGAGACGGGGAAGGATACTGCGGAGCCTCAGGGCAGGTTCGGCGCTTTCACTCAGCTCCGGCTGGGTCGGGAGGCGCGCGCGGAAGCCGCGCGGCGGATGCGGGAGCTGGGCGACTGGCTGATCACCCAAGAACTTCAGGAGGCGGACTCGCCGGATGCACAGATGTGTATCGCCGGCCTGTTTTTTACGCCGGGACAGGTGGATGGGAAATAGGCGGTGGTTCGCGGCGCAATACGCCCGTCCAGGCCAGTGCGCCCAGCACAGTGACGGCACCCGCCATGCCGATGATCAGGGCAAAGGGGAGCTGGTCCGCCAGAGGAGCCAACGCGAGCAGCGTCAGGGGCATCCCGGCTGTGGCCACCATGTTGAGCAGACTGCCTACCCGCCCGTAATACTCCGGCTGCACACGCTGTTGGAAGAGCACGGCGATGGATACGTTGGTCGTGGCGGTGGCCAGACCCATCCAGGCGGCCAGGACATGCATCTGGAGGGCCGTTTGCGTGAAGGAGAGGGCCAGCACACTCAGGCCCAGGCCGCCCAGGCCCAGCACGCTCAGGACTCGCGGCCGGGCGCGTTCACCCAGCCACGCCAGGCCCAGGCTGCCCACAACCATCCCGCCGAGCAGGATGCCGAAGAAAAGCCCATACCCCGCCGCACCCACGCCCAGCGCCAGCATTCGTTTGGGGAGCAGCATTTCCATCGGTGCCAGGGCCGCGTTGACCAGCAACGCCGTCAGGGGCAGTCCGATCAGCATCGGACTGCGGCGCACGTAGCGCAACCCCCCCACGAACGATGCCCAGAAGCTTTCTTTCGCCCCCTGCGCCGTGTGGGTGGGGAAACGCACCAGCATCAACAGCGCGCTGAAGATCAGAAAGGAGAGGCCGTCAAGGATCAGGGCGGGCGCGCTGCCCACCTGTGAAATCAACAGGCCGCCGCCCACCAGGCCCAGCATTTGCATGGTCTGGGCGCTGCCCTGCATCAGCCCGCCCGCCCGCTGAAGTTGATTGGGCGGAATCAACCGGGGGGTGACGCCCATGCTGGCCGGGCCATAGAACGCGCCCACCAGGCCGGTGAGCAGCGCCGCGCCGTGCAGCACTTCAACCGGCACATGGCCATGCAAGGCCCAGACCCCCACACCCAGTTGCAGGGCCGCGCGCAGCAGGTTGCCGGTGATCAGCGGTAGCTTGACGGGCAAGCGATCGACCAGCGCTCCGAAGAGCGGCGAGAGCAGGGCAGGCAGCAGTGCGAGGGCCAGATTGACGCCCATGGCCCCGGCGCTGCCCGTCTGTCCCAGCACCAGAAAGCTGGTGGCAATGCCGGCCAGCGCACTGCCGAGCGCACTCTGGGCGCTGCCCAGCCACCAGATCACAAAGTTGCGGTTCCAGAGGGTTGTCGGGGCGGTTGTGGTCATGGCTCAGCTTGCAGGGCAGGCTACTCTGCAGGACAGAGACGCGGTGGAGTAGCCGTCTGGCTTCTACCGCCGTCCATTGGTCCAAGTTGGCCACACCTTCACGGCATCGCCCAGTCGGGGCTGTCCTTTCAGCCAGCGCACGCATAGAGGGTGCCAGGAAGAGATTCGAACTTTAGGGCTCCAGTTTTGTTTTTACGTAAAAGCCACAGCTGTATGGTCTTTCCTGAAGATGGACTCTTCGCCTCAGGTCCAACTCTGAGCGCGTTCTAGACACCGCTCTGTTCTGCTGATGGAGGGGTCTCATGGTCAGGCCAAATTTTGCCGCTCCCCTGTCAGAGCAGGTGCAGCCCCCATTCAGGACAAGGGGCGCCTGATCCCCGACGCCGCGCATGCCCAGCTCGTCCTCCGGCGTGTCGGGCTCTACCGTTTCCAGGCTTCCCGCTGCCGTACAAGACGCCTTCAGGGTACGGTCAAAGTCGCCTCCCGCATTTGCCCGGGCTACACGTAAAGTCAGGGGCTGCGCAAGCGTGTCAGGCTGACGTTTGGCCACCGTCAGAGATTCTCCATGTAGATCAATGGAGTATGAAATGGCAGAGCAAACGTGGAGGAAGATCACACGTCCTGCCGCTGTGCCCAGTTCGTCACGGTGCGCGCCGGATCTTTGTCTTGCTTCAGGCTGAGCAGTTCGGTCGCGGCCACAGCGCCGGCGACAAACAGTTCAATGGCGCGTTGCAAGACAGGGTCTGGCAGGCGAACGCCGGTGAGGAGCACCCGGGCCCCGGCAGGCGTCCGCGGCGGCTCCAGAAGGGGCTCAGACATCTCGAGAGTGAGCCGCCTGGGTACGGATGCCAGGGTGGGTGCTGCTGGCCCGCTCTCGGGGTATTTGGAGGGATT
This sequence comes from Deinococcus humi, assembly GCF_014201875.1. Lineage (NCBI taxonomy): Bacteria > Thermotogati > Deinococcota > Deinococci > Deinococcales > Deinococcaceae > Deinococcus > Deinococcus humi. Next base: position 18,555 of record NZ_JACHFL010000006.1, read on the forward strand.
CCGGATGACATCCACCAGCAGGGCTGCTTTGTTCCTGACCTTGTAGCCGCCGGCGATCAATCCATCGAACTTCTGCACCTGTCGCTGGACGGTTTCGGGCCCGTGCTCGGCCGCGAGCTGAACCGAGATCGCGTGGCTGACTCCGCGCTGCGTCAACAGGGACACTGCCTCGGGGTTGGCCGGCGGTAGCACGAGTTCTGCAAAGGTGTACAGCACCTCCTGGGTTTCGCCGCGGCCCAGGTAATCGACGCTTTTCAGGAAGCCCTGCTCGATCAGCTGCTTGTGGGCGGGATCGAGCGTGCGGCGGATCCGGAAGGCGCGGTCATCCAAGATACCGAGGTGCTGGCCCCACGCCCGGAGGCTGACTTGGTAGCTGCCGACCGACGTTTGATCGTGGGGATGCCGCTGTTCGCTCAGGACGCGGAACAGCAGGCGGGGCAGCGGCTGGGAGAGCTTGCGCAGGAACTGCAGGTCGAGCGGCCGGATGAAGCCGCCGCGGATGCTGGCGGTGAGGTCACTGTCCAGCGTGATCTCAAGCAGGGAATCGGCCTTGAGTTCTTTGAACGCGTCGGGCTGACGATCCTTATCGACGACCACGAACTTCATGACCAGGCTGGTGTTGATGCTGCGGTACTGGTAGTGCTCGTTGTCGTACCAGCTGTCGGTAATTCTGTAGATGGTGCCCTGGAACCGCTGCAAGCTTTCCGCGAGAGAGCTGTAATGGAAGCCCGAGTCTGCAAGACTCGAGTACTGCAGCAGGTTGTAGCTGGTGGTGCGCAGCACGCCGCTGATAGGCATACCAGCAGCGATATAGGCGTTCACGAGGCCGAGCAAGATATCGTTATCCATACCGTGCGGCACGACGTCGTGGCGGGGCGCAGTGCATTCCACGCGGATCGTGGTGCCCAATTCATCCGAAGAGACGAATTCCTTGGTCCAGGAAGTCTGGGTCTTGGGCACACGATTATTGGCTAATACCAGGGAAAGCCGGGCGAGGTTGCGCTCGTCATGTCCATTGACAGAGCGTGGCTGCCTCACCGGTTTCGACATGTGAACATGGTACCCCACGTGCTCTTGGGCTGGCCAAGCATCGTGTTGTTGATCAATATCTTTAAAGAAAAAGAATAAAAAAGAATGATGAATCATCATCAGGAGCGCCACCTTTGTACGTGTGGGACGGCACTCGTTCCCTGAATCATCCAAAGTCACGGGGTCAAACATCCAAAGTCACGGGGTCCAGGGAGTCAAATCATCCAAAGTCACGGGGTGGACTGGCTGTGGAATCATCCAAAGTCACGGGGTCAAACATCCAAAGTCACGGGGTCCAGGGAGTCAAATCATCCAAAGTCACGGGGTGGACTGGCTGTGGAATCATCCAAAGTCACGGGGTCAAACATCCAGAGTCACGGGGTCCAGGGAGTCAAATCATCCAAAGTCACGGTGTGGACTGACTGCGGAACCTCTCAAAGTCACGGGGTATCAGACCTCAATCATCCAAAGTCACGGGGTGTGATGGACCTGCTGTGGGTTTGCGTCAGTCACCTGCTCAGCTACTCCGGTTTCGCTGAGGTTCACTTGCCAGAACTGATCGGAAAGAATGCTTGGATGAAACCCAGAACCTCGTGTCCCAGGAGACGCAAGGCGACCCAGCGCTCCTTGACGGTTGGAAGTTGGGCGGCGTACCTGAACTCGTCGGAAGCCACAGGCACCACCCTCACGCCTGCGCGGGAAAACAACAGCACACCGCGACGAAGGTGCAAAGGGGACGAGACGAGGAGCATCGTTTTCCAGCCTTGCTGATGGGCCAGGGCTGTCACACGCATCGCTTCCTGCCTCGTATCCTTCGCATGCTCCAGCACAAACACCTGGGGTTTCCGGAGTTCTCCCGCTGCCTTGAGCTTGCCGTCGATGTATTCCTTTTGAATTTCTCGCATCGTCGGGCATCCGGGAGGTCTGACGGGATCGGCGTCGGTGACGGTCAGGGCTGACGAGTAGCCCGCCTGAAACAGGGCGAGCCCTTTGTTGATTCGGACTGCACCGACTTTGTCCGGCTCGCGGTCATCGCAGTTGATGTCCGAGCCCAGGATGACGATGACGTCGGCCTGTTCCGGCGGCATGCTGATTTCGAACGCCTTGAGCGCCAAAGGGAACAGCGGGGTGAACAGGAATGCCGTGGACAGACCGCCCAAGGCCGTGACCGCGAAAGTAATTGACAAGGCTTTGCCCATGGGTCTCCACTCGAGCGTCAGTTCTGGCAGGTTAAGCGGTGGAGTGGCCGCCAGTGACTGACGGTCAGCCCGATGCCGCCGATTCCCGCTGAGCGATCGAAACGGACAGGCCCTGCTTCAGGAGCGCGGATCGACGTCAGTCACGACACGCTTGGCGAGTGGAACGTCAACTTCTCGCCGCTCATCGCTGACAAGCTGCGTCACCGGGAACAGAAGCATTGCTCTCGCCGTGCCAAGAGGGGGTTTCGTGGCGCACCCTAATAGCCTCGAACTCTTGACCGACCGCTTGGTGCCCTGAACGCGTATTTCCAGTGATTCGCCCTTCCTCTCCCGTCCCTCACAGGCCCCGCGTCCCTTCTGATCCCTTCCCGTGCTGTCTGAGATCAGGTGCTACTACAGTCGGAGCTGGTGCGGGAACGCCCAGAGCGCGGCAAGAAATCGCCTCATCGTAGCGTAGCGGGTGTGTCCGAGCTGAGGTCAGTGGAGCGCAGGGGGGTCACCACGACCCCCGGCAGGAGGAAGAGCCACAACGCTCAGCCGGCCACGCCGATCCTGGGCACGGCCGACCACGTGACCATCGGCCAGCCCCGCTGATATAGCCGCGCGAGATGGTCAGGCGAGACCACGGGCCTCAAACAAAATTCACGTTACAAAAAGATTGTCACAAATCTTTTATTTGTAGAGTTCGCCCCCTGGAGACCAGGAGATGCCATGAATATGAATTGCTGGGCTGTTTTCGTCATCACCTTCGTCATGCTCCCCACCGCCCAGTCCATCCCCGAAGGCACTCTGATTGCCCCCACGATCACCGCGGTGCCGTCAATTGAGCCTGAGGGCGTGCCCGGCTTCACCCTGGCGATGGTGATGACTGCCCAGGTGCCGCAGACCCGGGCCCACCTTTCCGCGAAGCCGCCGATCACGGAACCGTCGGCCAGGTGATGCCATGGAGCGCCAGCCTCTGCTCCGCATGGCCGCGCTCTGCCCAGGTGTGTTCGGCACTCCGGGCACCCGGCTGACGCAGGGCGATGCCTCTGCCGGAATGCGCCAGCGGGTCTGGCTCGGCCTGCATACGTCGGGCGCGCTACACCTGAAGATCCGCGACGCGTGTAGCGCACCCCTCCGGTGGCGCCATGGTCCATCTCGCCGCACTTCGGCGACGGAACTGTCTCGAGGACATGGGCGAAATCCCGAAGGGCGCTCAGGATCTGGAAGAGACTGGCGAACGCTTGCTGGCCACCCGACTGCAGGAGGGCCAGAGAGCTGGCCTCCAGTGAAACCCCCTGTGGTGGCCAGGACCAGGGTGAGGTGTTCCGGGCGGAAACGAAGATGCGAACGGATACACATCGCGTGATGGACGGACAGCTCGCGTTACAGGAACGTGCACCAGACAGCATTGAGGGGAAAGGAGGACCAGGCCATGCTGCAGGTTTTGCTCTTCGGCGTCTTTCAGGCGCAGGACACCGCTGGCCGTCCGCTCGCACTGGAAAGCCAGCGGGCGCGCGAGCTCCTGAGTTTCCTCCTGCTGCACCCGCACCAGCCCCACTCGCGCGAGGTTCTGGCCAGCACCCTGTGGGGCGGCGAGGCCGGGATGGCGTCCACCGCGCAGTCGCTCAAGGGACTGCGTCAGGCGCTCTGGCACCTCCACTCGGCCCTGCCGCCCGGGCTGCACGCTGGCTTGCTGCACCTCACGGGCGACCGGGTGGAATTGCGCTCCCACCCCAACCTGAGCTGCGACGCCCTGACCTTCGAGGGGACAGTGCGTGCCCTGCAGGGCCGAACCGGGCCAGACCTGACCCCAGCGGAGGCGTGGGCGCTTCGGGCCGCGGTGGCGCTGTACCGGGGTGATCTCCTTGAAGGCTGGATGGCGGACTGGTGCCTGGCCGAGCGCGAGCGACTGCAAAACCTGCATCTGGCGGCGCTGGAGAAGCTAACCGACCACTGCGAAGCTTACGGGGACTGGGAGGGTGGACTGCACTACGCCGGACGCCTCCTGGCCTTTGACCGGGCCAGCGAGGACACCCACCGCCGGGTCATGCGGCTTCACTTCCGCTCGGGACACCGGACCGCCGCCCTGCGCCAGTTCGCCCTCTGCGAACTCGCCCTGCGCGAGGAACTGGGTGTACGGCCCTCGCACGCCACGCTCGCCCTGTACGAGGGCATCCGCGACGACCAGCCGCTGGAGACGGCTTCCGGACCGCCAACTGTCGGGCTGACCACACCAGACTCGGCCCTGGAACTCCTCAACGAGTTGCGTGCGGCCGTGCGTGAGCTGCGGAACCTGCTGGCCGATGGGGGACGCCTGCGCGAGGAGCCCTGAGTTCCTCCCCGGCGAGACAGCACCGAGACGCCCCCGAGACGGCCCCCACGGACGATGGGGGCGGGCGTTCCCCTTTCACAGTTGCGAGGTGCTCATGTTTGACAGCGCGCAGTCGTTCGTCATCAAGATCTGGCTGGAGCCGGGGGGCAGCCCGGTCGGGCGCTTGCCGTGGCGAGGCCAGATTACCCATCTGCCGAGCCGCGAGAGCCGGGCCGTCCGGCGCCTTGATGACATCACCGTGGTCATCGCCGGAGCCCTGGAGCGCTCGGGGGCTGACCCCGGCTGGCACTGGCGCTGGGGCCGTCACTGGAGAACCTGGACCGGCCGACCCCTTCCCTGAGGTCCGGCCTGACACCCACCACACCTCCAAGGAGGGGTCATGACCACCGCACCGTTCACTGGCGAGCCGCAGACCTTTTACCCGCACCTGCGGGAGATGCTCAGTCCCAGCTTCGCCCACCTCTCGGACGCGGAGCTGGAGTCGGCCTTCGAATCGGCCTTCGGCGAGGGCGTGACCCCCGCCGAGTACGAGGAATTCTTCGGTGGCCTGGGCCGCGCGCTGAGCGGCGCGGCCCGGGATGTTGGCCGCTTTGCCCAGCGGGCCGCCCCCATTGCGGGGAGCGTTCTCTCAGGCGCGGCCCAGGGCGCCCTGGCCGGCTCGGCACTGGGACCCTGGGGTGCCCTGGGCGGAGCCATTGCGGGCGGTGTCGGCTCGGGGCTCGCGCAGCACGGTCCCCGGGGAGCGCGCGGCGTGGGCCAGGCGATCAGCGGCGTGGTGAACACCGCCGGGACGCTGACCGGACGCGGCGGGATGGCGGGTGGGGCGATGGGCGCCCTGAGCAGTCTGCTGGGGAGCGGTGGACGTGGGAGCGGAGCGGCCAGCACCCTGATGAACGTGCTGAGCCGTCCCGAAACCCAGCGGGCGTTGCAGGCGTTGATGGGCGGCCAGAACCGCGCAATCCCGCTGGGGGTGGGGCGCACACCCGTTCCCGCAAGTGCCTTTGCTGGCCTGCTCGGCGCGCTGGGCCGCGAAGCGGAGGCCGAGATCTCCTGGGGCTCCGGCGAGTCTCTGGACAGCCCTCCCGCCTACCTGATGAACAGCGCCGGCCAGTTTGTGGTCGACCCCAATGACCCCGATGGCCGCGCCGCGCGGCTGCTCCAGATGCTCCGGGCCTCGCCGCCCATGTTGCGCCAGCGCCCCGCTCCATTCATGGAGGCGCAGGACGAGGCCTATGACGAGGCGTTCGATGAGGACGAGGCCTACGACGACAGTGAGGCCCTCGACTTCGAGCTGTGGGAGTTCGATGAGGCCCACCCGGTCTGGGGAGGCTGAGCACCGTGAACGACGCGCTGCTTGAAGCGCTTCGCCAGCAGGCGGCCGGGGGCGGGGGCCTGGAAGGTGCCCTGGCCGGGATGGCCGGGGACGACCCGGCGCTCGGGCTGCTCTCACAGATGCTCGCGCAGCGGGAGCAGACGCTCACCCAGGACCTGGAGACGCAGCAGCGGGAAGAGGAGCGGCTGGCGGCCCTGGCCCGCGCTGGGGAGGAGGCCAGGCAACTGGATGAACTGCGGCAACTGGAAGAGGAGCGGCGGCAGACGCAGCGCCGCGTCCGTCTGGAACGGCTGCGCTTGCGGCTGGAGGAACTGGAGGACGAACTCGCCGGATGCCACGCGCTGCTGGACGGCCTCGCACTGGCGCTGGGAGCCTGTCCGAGCTGCTGGGGCGAGGATCCCGGGTGCCGTCTGTGCCGGGGCAGGGGACAGCCCGGCTTCGTGCGGCCAGAGGCGGCGGCCTTCCGGCGGCTGGTGGCACCCGCGCTGGAGGCGGCCTCATTCCCCATTGATCACAGGCCATTCGCGGGCTGTGAGACGCCCGAGCTCGAAAGGAGACCGCTATGACCATGTACACCGATGACATCGACTCTTACCTCGACAGCTTTGAATTCGACGAGTCCGACGAGCGTGCCCGGTCACGGGGGCGGCGCAACCAGACTCCGGTGCGGACGCCTTCGTCGCAGAGCAGCTTCCAGCCTCGCCCCTCGTCCAATACCGTCACCCAGGCGCAGCTCCAGGCCGCCGTGCGGACCCTCGACGGCAAGATCACCACGCTGGCCGGCAGCGTCAAGACGCTGGAAACCCGCACCAGCTCGGTCGCCGCCGAGCAGGACCGAATGGCCGCCGCCCTGCGCAAGGAGATGGAGGAGCGCAAGAAGAGCAGCGACGGCATTCGCCGCGACCTCCAGCAGACCAAGACGCTGGCCGTGCTGCTGCCGATGATCTCGCAGAAGACCGAGGATGTGGTTCGGGCCGACGGCACCACTGCCAAGGTGGTCACCCAGCCCAGTGACAGCCTGAGTTCGATCCTGCCATTCATGCTGCTCATGGGCGGGAACTCGGGCGACAGCTCGTCGGGTGGGGGCCTGCTGGGCGGCGACAGCTCGAGCACCCTGTTGCTCGCGGTGCTGCTCACGCGCCGCTAAACGGCTCACAAGTGATGGAGGAATGTCATGACTAATCCTTCCGGTGCTGGGGGAGGCTTCGGACGCACATTGCAAGAACTTTTCACCGTGAATCCGGTGCAGGGACAGGGGCCAGCACCCACACTTGCTGGGGAGGCATTGATCGAGGTGCCCGATCTCACCGGTATGGAGCAGGCTGAGGCCGAGCAACTTCTCCGCGAACGTCGGCTAAGCTCAAGAATTCGGCCTCTAACCGCCGATGGCGATCCGGGCACAGTCAAGCACCAGGCTCCCAAAGCAGGCGAGGTCGCAACCGCAGGCACTCAGGTCACGCTTTACGTCATCAAAGCCCGGGAACTCAGTGATCTTGAGAAGATTCGGAAAGTCTTCGATGATGCAAAAGTTCTCACGGCAGATAATTTCGTTCAGGCCATGGATGACAACGAGGATTTTCAGAAGTACGTCGCAACGGTGAAGGTTGCCTACGACGCCCTACTCAAGAAGATCGAGGGCCTGGTGACGCAGCAGGATGCGAACAACGCTTTACAGAACCTGACCACCAAAGCGGACCTCCAGAGCGCTACCGGGGCCCTGGAACGGGAGGATGTCGCCAGCAGGCGGTTCGAGGAACTCAAGCGCCTGATCCAGGCGAATAGCGGTGGGGATGGGCCCAACCCCACCAGCAGCAAGGCCAAAACCTAGCCGTTGTTCTGTCTGGGACGGCGGCCTGAAACTCACGGCTGGCCGCTCCTTTTTCCGAGGCGCCCATGGACCCCGAGCTGTACGAACTTCTTGAGGAGGGTGACCCCGGGGACGAGGTCGCGGTGGTCATGCGCCTGCTCGACCCTGCGCGTCCCCCTGCCGGAACGCGCGTGGTCGCCTCCTTCGGGGAGATCGTCACGGCACGGGTGCAGCGCGACAGCATCCCCGAAGTGTGGCGTGATCCGCGGGTCGACAGCCTTAAGGCGCCCCGTGGCCTCAGCGCGGATCTGGAACCCTCTCCGATTCTGCATGACCTGAACGAGGATCTGACCTCCACTCCCAGCGACACCCGGCGCCCACCCGGGCTGGGTGTCACTGGGCGAGGGGTGGTGATCGGCGTCATCGACTGGGGCTGCGATTTCGCGCACCCGGACTTCCGCCACCCGGATGGCAGCACCCGCCTGCTCGCCCTGTGGGATCAGCGTCTGCGCGGCGAGATGGACACGTCGCCCTACGGCTACGGCCGGATCTTCGCTGCGGAGCGGATCAACGCGGCCCTGCAAAGTCCCGACCCCTACGCAGCCTTGGACTACCACCCTGCCGACGCGGACCCTGGCCTGGGCGCCCACGGCACGCATACGCTGGGCATCGCGGGCGGCAACGGCCGGGGCGGCGGTCCCACGGGGGTGGCGCCTGGGGCTGATCTGGTGTTCGTCCATATGGGGGCCCGGGAAGGGCCGGACGCGGTGCCGCTGGGCAACTCGGTTGAGCTGCTGGAGGGGCTGGACCTGATCTCACGGATCGCGGCGGGGCGGCCCTGCGCGGTCAACCTGAGCCTGGGGCGGCACGCAGGTGAAAAGACGGGGCGCAGCCTGGTCGAACGGGCGCTGGATGCCTGGGTGTCGCTGGCCCCGGGCCGTGCCATCGGCCAGAGCTGCGGCAACTACTTCGAGCGCCGCACCCACACCGAGTGGACCCTGCGTCCCGGCGGAAGGCACCGCTTCGAGATCCGGGTCAATCCCGGCGACCGCAGTCCCAACGAACTTGACCTGTGGTACCCGGGCCGTGACCGTCTGGGCGTGGAGGTCTGCTCGGCGGACGGCCGCTTCCGGGTGCAGGCAGCGCGGGGCGAGCGGGCCACGGCGCAGCTGGAGGGCCGCGAAGTGGTGCGCCTCTACCACCGCGCCTTTGACCCCAACAACGGGGATCATCAGGTCAGCGTGCGTTTCGAGGTCGTGCCAGGCGTCACCTCCTGGGAGGTCACCCTGACCGGTGAGGACGTGCAGGACGGCCGCGTCCACGCCTGGATCGAGCGCGACAGTGCCTGCGGGAGCTGCCAGTCGCGCTTTCCCCGGGAGGAGGCAGATGCCCAGGTCACCCTAGGCACCATCTGCACGGGGTACCGCACCCTGGCAGTGGGTGCCTACGACCCTCACCGCGAGGACCGGCCGCTGGGCCGCTTCTCCAGCAGCGGCCCCACCCGCGATGGGCGGCCCAAGCCTGACCTGATCGCCCCCGGCGTGATGATCCTGGCCCCCCGCTCACGGGCGCGAGACGGGGGTGAGGACCGGCTCTACACCCGCATGTCCGGCACCAGCATGGCTGCGCCGCACATCACCGGCACGCTTGCCCTGATGTTCGAGGCCGCCGGGGAACCGCTCGATATCGTCAGGACCCGGCGCCTGCTGCTCGCCAGTTGTGAGCCCGCCGGGCCTGAACTGGACCCCGCCCGCGTCGGCAGCGGCTACCTGGACACCCTGCGGGCGGTGCAGGCGGCGCAGTCCGGCCACGTTGTCCCACCGTCCCTGAGAGAGGAGGCCAGGCCCATGTCCGATTTCATCGCCCTGCCCGAAGACCTTCCACCCGAAGAGGCGCCGGCCGAACCTCTCCCAGATGTCGTGAGCGGCCTGCCCGACGACGAAACTCTCAGAGAGGAGGCCTTCTACTCCGACGCGGCTTCCCCGCACATGGCGCTGGAGTCCGCCCCTATGCCCGAAGGCGAGGACGAGTCCTTCGCCTCCGATGTGGACCCGGACCTGACCGCCCTGGAATTCGCCTCTGCCCCGGAGACAGAGACCGAAGCGTTCTCCCAGGCAAGAATGGACCGGGCCACCGACCGGGACCAGCCGGCGGGCCTGCGCTTTCTGGAGCAGTTCGAGGCCGGGCTGGACCGGGATCACCCCCCCTCGGCGGCGCAGGTGCTGCGGGAGGCAGCCTGCCTGCCCCAGGCCGCCAACTCCTGGAGCGGCCCGCTGCGGCCGCACGAGGTCTGGCAGGCCTACGGCGCGGGGGAGTTCCCGGCCGTCCGCGCGGCGATGGACCCGGCGCTGACGCTGGTCGGGGCCCCGGGCGGGACGCTGCCGGGGCTTGAGCCGGGCGATCTCCTGGTGCAGCGAGCAGGCGGCAGCCCCTTCACCACGGTATCGGTGGTGCGCGCCCCGGGAGTGGGCTCCGCGCCAGTCTGGCGTGTGGCCGGTGGAGACGTGCGCCCCACCCAGGGATGGGCGCTCGACGGTGCGGGGCGGGTGGGCGCCAACACGGTCGTGCTGCGGCCCCACGCCGCGCCGCCGGCCTTCGCTGACACCACGGACGCCGCTGAGGTTGCCGGACGCTGCCCCGAGGTCACCGTGGCCCCCGCCGACCGCCCCCGGCTCCTTACCCGCGGCTCGGTCCACCCCGCCGTGCGCGAGGTGCAGCGGAAACTGAGTGCCTTTCACCTGGCCCAGCTCCTGCGCGGCCAGCCGGGTCTGCCGGGCGCACCGCTCACCGAGGACTGCGTCTACGGCGCCCTCACCCAGGGGGCCGTGCTGGAATTCCAGCGCCAGGTCTTCCCTGGCCTGAACGCCGAACACGACGGCAAGGTCGGCGCCCGTACCTGGGCCCAACTCGACGCGGTGGTCCTGCTGCCCGGCGCGGCGCCACTGGCCGCGCTGACGGTGGAGGGGCTCGACCTGCTCGACGACGGCCTGACCCGGCCGCTGACCTGGGACGACGTGATCGGGCTGGATGTAATCCGGGCCAACGTCCGCCTGACGGTGTCTGGCCTGCCCCAGGCGGTGCTGCCTGCCGAGATGGACGTGGTGGTGTCGAGCCGCCCGCCCAACCGCGACGCGGGGACCGCCACGCTGGACGCGGGGGTAACGCTGCGCCTGCCGCGCGTCTCCTCCGAACCCGGCGGGCGGGCGCGCTACGGGCTCTCGCGTGCTCCTGGCGATCTGGGCGCCTTCCTGGCCGTGGAAACCCTCCGCAAGGAGGTGACGACGCTGGTCCGGCAGCCGGATCACCTGGGGCCGGGCACCAGCGACGCGGCTTTCCGGGACACGCTGGGCTGGGCGCCACGCGGACGGGCCACCCTCCCGAACAGCCGCAGCGGCACCACGGGCGATCCGGCAGGCGAGGTGCCTGACGCCCGCAAGCTCTTCCTGGCCGCGGGTGTGGAGGTGCTGGAGGTCATGGCCCTGCCGCTGCCGGGCGTCCAGGTGTCCGTACCGCCCGCACGGGCTTTGATCCGGAGTCCCGCTGACGTGGTGTATTACTCCGGCCACGGCTCCAGCGCGCACAACTGCCTGCTGTTTGAGGGCATCTCGCGCGAGGAGTCGTGCTGGCTGAAACCTGCCGAGCTGGTGCCGCACTGGCGCAGCCCGCTGGACCTCGACGTGCTGATCCTGGCGGGCTGTTCGGTGCTGCGGGTGGACTTTCCCACCTTCGGCGATCCGGGCGGCAACGGACTCGCCTGGGCGCGGCTGCTCACCACCCACGGCGGCCCGCTGCGGGCGATCCTGGGCTACGGTGGCGGGGCTCCGGCCGATGCGAGAGGTGGCGACGACATCGCCCGGGCGATGGCCGCCCGGATGGCGGCCGGATCACGCGACTTCGCTCGCGACTGGCTGGAGGTAAACGAGGCCGCCCGGGCCTGGAACGCTGTCGCCATCGACACCCGGGGCTACTGGGACTTCACGACCTTCCACAACATCCGCGGACCGCGGCCGCTGCCCTCGGGGGCCGGGGAGAGCGTCCTGCCGGGAGACGCCGAGGCGGGCGAGAGCGCCGACCTGCCCGACGCCTTCTTTGCCGGAGTGCGTGAGGTCGCGGCTGCCATCGGCGCCCAGCCGCTGCATCTCCTGCAGGTGATGATGGCCGAGAGCGGCATCCGCCCGGCCGCCCACAATCCGCATGGCCACGCCAGCGGCCTGATCCAGTTCATGCCCGCCACCCTGGTGCGCCTGGGCTGGACGGCGGGCCACGAGGCTTTCCGGCAGCTGGGGGCCGTGGAGCAACTCCCCTTCGTGCTGCGCTTCTACCGGCCGTACCGGGCAGCGGGACTGACCTCCACCGCCCGGCTGTACCAGGCGACCTTCCTGCCCGTAACCCTGGCGCTGGGTTCGGACCCGGACACCGTGCTCGCCGGACGCGAGGGTCCCTACCCCGCTGCCTATGCCGGAAACCGTGGCCTGGACCGCCGGGGCGACGGCACCATCCGGGTCTCTGACCTGACGGCGGCAGTGGACCGGCAATGCCGGGGCCCTCGCTGGGAAGAGGCCCGCGCCCGGCTGGAGGGAACCTCACCGCTGCCCGTCCCGCCGTACCCGCCCAGCCCCACACCACCGGGCCCCACTCCTCCCAGCCCTGGCGGGCGGCCCACCCTGCGCGTCGGTGCCCGGGGCGAGGCGGTGCGGGACGCCCAGCGGCAGCTCAATGCCGTTCACGCCCGCCTGATGGCCTCCGGACAGCCGGGGCTGCCCGGCGCTCCCCTCGTGGAGGACGGCTCTTTCGGTCCCCGAACCCGCGCGGCCGTCGTCGCCTTCCAGCAGCGTGCCTTTCCCGGTCAGCCGCGCGAGCATGATGGGGTGATTGGGCCCCGCACCTGGACGCAGCTCGACATCTGGGCGGGTGGGTCCGCACCGGGTCCGGTGCCGCCCATCCCGGATCCTCCCCAGCCTGGCCCACCTGCCCCGAACACCCCCTGGTCCATCCTGAGAACGGACGCTGTGCGGATTGCGCTGGAAGAATATGCCCGCTGGCACCCCGGCGGGACGGCGCATACGGAAACTGACCCGGCGATGCGCCCGGTGCTGCGCGGGTACTGGATGGAGGGCGTGGGGTTGGGGGGCGCCGCCGCCGATCAGGCCATCGAGGGCCGCCTGGCCTGGAGCGCCGCCTTCATCTCCTGGGTGATGCGCCGGGCGGGGGCAGGGCCGCTCTTCAGCTATGCCTCGGGCCACACCGTCTACTGCGCCGCCGCCAAACGCAACCGCACGGCGGGTGACCTCAGCAATCCCTTCTGGCTTTACCGCATCACCGAGCGGGCGCCCGAGGTGGGTGACCTCGTCTGCACCGGGCGCCAGGACAGTGGTGTGACCTACGACAACGTGGACGACGGCCAGTTCCGCGCTTCCCACTGTGACGTGGTGGTGGAGGTGACGCCCGGGCGACTCGGCGTGATCGGCGGCAACGTGGGCGACACGGTGGGGCGCAAGGTGCTGCGGATCGGCGCGGATGGCCGGATGCTCACGGACGGCGGGCAGCGCCAGTATTTCGCGGTGCTGCGGGTCCGCACCGACCACCGCCAGGAATAGGACCGCCCGAGCCACAGGAGGCCACATGACCGCGTCCTTCGATTCCCCCACCCTCCCCTTAGCCCCCAATCTCTCAACCCGCGCGTCCCCGGGCCGGGAAGAGGTGCGGCACGTGCCAGGGCTGGAGAGTCACCAGGGCCCGGGGCCGGCCCTGATCCTGCGCTGGAACACCCTGGGCGTCACGGGGACGGTGGACGTGGTCCTGCACTTCCACGGCTTCTCGGGGCGCGGCGCGGCGATGAACCTCGTGAGCGACAAGGAGGCGGCCAGCGGTCTCGACTGGGGCGACCCGAGCGGGCTGGACCCGGCCCAGGGGCGGACCCGGCCCACGCTGGCCCTGCTGCCCCGCGGCCACTTCTACGGTGGGCGCACGGGGACCGGGTACGATTTCCCGGCCCTGATGCGGCCGGGCGGGTCGCGCGCGCTGATCGGCTGGAGCCTGACGCGTTTCGCGGCGCGCGTGGGGGTGCCCACGCTGACCCCTGGCCGGCTGATCCTCACGGCGCATTCGGGCGGGGGCGCGGCGCTGTGGCGGGTGCTGGATGACCTCAACCCGCATGAAGTTCACGTCTTCGACGCCCTCTACCAGAGCCCGGGCCCCCTGCTGCGCTGGGCAGCGCGGCGCATTGAGGCCGACGCGTCGGCCTCGGGAGATCTGGAAACCCACATGCGCGAGGATGGAGGCGCCTTGCGGGTGCTCTACACCGCGCATGGGGGCACCGCCGGAAACAGCCTGGAAGCCCGGCGGGGCCTCGACCGGCTGCTGGCGGCGCACCCGCAGCTCCGGCGCTGGTACGCCGTCGAACTCACGGCCACCTCGCATGGCGAGGTGCCGCGCCGCTTCGGCTGGAGGCTGCTCAGGGATGCGGGGGCGGCGCTGCCGGGTCACTCACCCTCCGGCACGCCGGCCACCCCCCCGGGAACGGGCGGACAGCCCACCCTGCGCCCCGGTGCGCGGGGCGAGGCCGTGAGAGAGGCACAGCGCAAACTCAACGCCGCGCACGCCCATGAGGTGGCTGCCGGGCGGCTCGGTCTCCCCGGCGCTCCCCTCACCGAGGACGGGGCCTTCGGGCGCAGGACGCAGGCGGCCGTCATCGCCTTTCAGCGCCTGGCCTTCCCAGGCGAACCGGGCCAGCACGACGGGGTGATCGGTCCGGCGACCTGGGCCCGGCTGGAGGGAGTGGGGAGCGCTCGTCCTGCCGGCAGCCCGGACGCCACTTCCCTGGACGAGGCAGCCTCTGAATTCCCCGATGAGGAAGAGGCCCAAGGGGCGCCTCCCCCATTGCCGGTGACCGCCCAGCCCCGTGCGGTGCCCCGGGATGACCCGGTGCCCTTTGCACCGCCCCCTGCCCCCGGCGCCTTCTGGCCCCTGCGAACCGACGACCCACGGGGACGGCTGGTGTCCTACGTCACCGCAGAGGGCCGGACGGTCGGCCGGGCCGGGCGGATTTTCATGGCCCAGCGCCAGGGCACCCGTGACGGCCAGACACTCCCCCGCTGGCACGTGGGCCTGGACCTGTACGCCCGGGCGGGCGACACGGTGGTCGCGTGCGAGGCAGGCCGCATCACCGAGTTCGCCTTCTTCTACCGGGCGCGGTCCGGCCAGCGCACCTACCGTTTGCTGGTGGCCCACCAGGGGGTGGTCGCTAATTACGGTGAGGTCACCGCCGACTCGCTGACCCGGCACGGCCTATCTGTCGGGGCCCCGGTACGGGCGGGGCAGCCCATCGGTGTGGTGAGCGACACGAACATGCTGCATTTCGAGACCTACACGCCAGGCACCAGCCGGAGCTTCCAGTGGTGGCCTGACCGACCGCGCCCGGAAAACTTGCTGAACCCGACCCGCTACCTGCTTGCTCTGCAGGCCCGGGGGGAAGGCCACACGGCGCCTGCCCCGGCGGAGCCGGTGGCAGGCGGTACGGAACCTGAGCCCGGAAACGCCCCGGCGCCCCTCACCGGCCCGCGCGTCCCCCAGGGCTTCCGGGCGGTGGCGCGGCGGGGCCAGGTGCGCGGGCTCGCCCGTTATGGCGGCAGACGGGTGGACGAGGTGCTGGGGGGGCTGGCGGCGGCGGGGCGCATCACACTGACGAGAGAGGACATCGACACCCTCCAGCGCGTCGCCAACGTCGAGACTGGAGGTCTGATCCAGGGGCTGAACACCTGGGACAGCGCCGTGGTCAGCATCGGCTTCATGCAGTGGACCCTCCAGCACGGCAAGCTGCAGGAGTGGATTCGCCGGGCCACGGCCGCCTTTGCGCGTCACGGCATTGAACTGGACCCCGCCCGCACCTACCTCTGGACCCGGGAAGGCCGGACCGTTGCTGAGCAGGGAGCCATCCGGGGGGCCGCCACCCGCGACGAGTTGCGCTGGGACGGCTGGGCACAGCGTTTCTTCAGCGCGGGCCTGGACGAGGAGGCCGTGGTCATTGAGGCCGCTCTGGCCCTAGAACACCTGCGGCGGCACCGCACGGGCCTGCGGGCCTACCTGCAGAACCCGGCGCTGTATGACGTATTCATGGGCCATTACCGTGCCTCGCTCAGAGTGCGGGGGCTCTTTCAAGCGGCCTACAACAACCTGCCAGCGGCCGCCAAACGCGGCACGGCAACTGCGCTGGGCGCGGCAGGGGCCATGGACTCCGAACGCTTCGCAGCGCTGCTGGCCGAGGCGCTGCTGGCGGCTTACGCTGAGCGCGCCGACAATGGAACACGCATCGTGTCCGAAACGCGTACCGGGGCACGCATGTCCTGAAGGGTCCTCAGGGATGTCTTGCACCAGAGGAGACCAGACCGGTGACAGCCTGTCACCAGCCTGACTGGCAAATGTCATCGCGCTGTTTGCGCCGCCAGTAGGCCTCCAGGACTGATTGACTACAGTCAGAGACAGCGTTTTTTCCGGGGGCTGGTCCCTGTCCCACTTGACCCATGCATGGTGAGGGAGGCCTCGGTCAGCGTACAGAGGGTCTGCGCATCATGGTCCTGGATGGCAAGGACCGCCCGGCGTCTCCGTTCTTCAGGATTAAGGTCACTCCAGCTCCTGGCCCGGTCAAAAGCCGTCGTTCGAATGACGTCAAGGGTCAGGGTCACACCCCACAGATAACCAAGATTAACGACAATACACCCCATTCCGATGGTGGTTTTGCCTGTTTCGTTCATTTCGTAAGATGGGGATGGGAGGGCCCGCCCATGACCACCCCCTTCCTCCCCACCCCCGCCGATACCGAAGCCGCCCGCCAGCAACTTCTCCTAATCCGCAGGACTCCGCTGCCCAACCGGCTCGCCGGCATCCTCGAAGATCTCCTGGGGCAACTCGCGGTCGGCAAGGCCGTTCAGGTGGTGACCCTAGAACCAGAGATCACCACCCAGCAGGCCGCCGACCTCCTGAACGTCAGCCGGCCCTACCTGGTCAAACTTGTCGAGGAAGGAACGCTGCCCCACCGCAAAGTCGGCCCACGGCGCCGCCTGTGCCTGAAAGACGTCCTCGCGTACAAGGCCCGCCTCGAAATGCAGCGTCAGCAGGCACTGCAAGCACTCGCCGACGACCTGCAGGAGCTGGGCCTCGACTGATGGGCCCCGTGGCCCTGCTCAACGCTTCTGTCCTCTACCCTTCCCTAATCCGCAATCTGTTGATGCATCAGGCCACCGCTGGCCTGATCGGTGCCCGGTGGACCGATGCCATCCACGACGAATGGATCCGCAACCTCCTCGAGGACCGCCCGGATCTCTCGGAAGATCGGCTTCACTGGACGCGGCAGCAGATGGAAGCCGTGGTGCACGACGCCACGGTCCAGGGGTACGAATCCCTGATTCCCGCTCTGGTTGTGCCTCATCCAGATGACCGTCACGTCCTTGCGGAGGCCATCACGGCGGAGGCTGAACTTCTGGCGACCTGGAATCTGAGGGACTTTCCAACAACGGCAATTCAGCGCTATGGCCTGGAGGTGCTCTCTCCAGATCAGCTGGTCACCCGCCTGCTGGTCAACACCCCTGAGGAAACGAAGGCGGCGATCGAAGCGCTCCGGCTCCTTCTCCGTCGTCCCCCTATTCCCAGCCACAGCTGATCGAACGGCTGGCCCCGGTGGGTTTAGTTAGTGCGTCTATTCAACCAGATTCCTGGTTTTCTATAGACCTGGAAATCTAGTTCAACCTGCCCGATCTCCGAAAAGGGCAGGCACCTGTGTCAGCTGAAAGGCTGGGTCAGGCTTCCTCTGGTCAGGCGCTTACCCTGACGTTGGAGCCGGGAAATCCTCCTCCCAGAATTCCAGCTCGCCCCGAACCCCACGTTCCATGTCCTGCCGGGTGTTCTCGCACAGTTCCACCCGGCGAATCTTGCCGCTGATGGTCTTGGGCAGCTCCGCGAATTGCAGACGGCGAATCCGCAGGTGCGGCGACAAGCCGTCGCGCGCAAAGCCCAGCAGTTCCCTGGCAACTTCGGCCGAAGGCGTTACACCCGAGGTCAGGACCACATAGGCTTTCGGGACGCACAGCCGTTCCGGGTGAGGGCTGGGCACCACGGCCGCCTCCGCCACCAGGGGGTGCGTGACCAGGAACGACTCGAGTTCGAACGGGGACACCCGGTAATCCGCACTCTTAAAGACGTCGTCTGCACGTCCCACATAGAACAGGTAGCCGTCCTCGTCGCGGCGCGCGATGTCCCCGGTCGGGTAGGTGTCGCCGCCCAGGACCGCGGCCGTGCGTTCAGGGTCAGCGTCGTACCCGGCCATCAGGCCCATCGGGCGAACGTCTCCCAACCGTAGGTTCAGCTCTCCCTCGTCCGCTTCCTGGCCTTGCCCGTCGAGTAGCACGACGTCGAAGCCAGGGAGCGGTCGCCCCATGCTGCCAGGCTTGACCGGTGCGCCGGGTGGGTTACCGACCTGGGCGGTCGTTTCTGTCTGTCCGTACCCGTCGCGGATGGTCACGCCCCAGGCCTGTTCAACCCGCTCGATGACCTCCGGGTTTAGCGGTTCACCTGCCCCCACTGCTTCCCGCAGCTGCACCGGGTACGCGCCAAGGTCCTGCTGGATCAGCATGCGCCACACGGTCGGAGGCGCGCAGATGGTCGTGATGCGCTGCTGAACCAGCTTGTTCAGGGTCGCCTGGGCATCGAAGCGGCTGTTGTCGAGGTACAGGGCGGCGCCGCTGGTGAGCGGCACGAAGAAGCTTGACCAGGCGTGCTTGGCCCAGCCGGGGGAGCTGATGTTCCAGTGCCGGTCCCCTTCTTTCAAGCCGATGTAGTAGCCCGTCGACAGGTGGCCAGCCGGGTAGGAGGCGTGGGTGTGAACCACGAGCTTGGGGCGGTTGGTCGTCCCGGACGTGAAGTACAGCAGCGCGGGATCATCAGCCTGAGTCACACCGTCGGGCGTAAAGGTGGTGGGTTCCTGAAGGGTGGTGTTCAGCGAATGCCAGCCAGGCTGGGCCGTGTCCTCAGCGCACACTTTGACGACATGCACCGGCAGGTCCGTAAACTTCACCTGGTTCCCCTCGTCCGTCACCACGACTTTCACCTGTCCGCGCCCCACGCGGTCCTGCACGTCTGCTGAGCCCAGCAGGGTCGCGGCCGGCAATACGGGCGAGCCGAGTTTGAAGCAGGCGATCAGCACAGCCCACAAGTCTGGGGTGTTCCCGAGCATGACCAGCACCCGGTCGCCCCGTTGAACGCCAAGGGTACGCAGGCCATTGGCCACCTGATTGGCGCGGGCGTCCAGTGCCGCGTACGACAGTTCGCCTCCGTCCCAGAACAGGGCAGGGGCCTGGCCAAGCCGGGTGGCCAGCGGGGCGAAGACGTCTAAGGCCCAATTGAAAGTATTGAAAGACGGCCAACGGAATGCCGTGTAAGCCGCCTGAGGGTCCCCCGCATGGTCCAGAAGGACCTGACGGGCAGCCTGGAATGCGCGCGCCCCTTCACTGTCGGCGCCGTGGGGTGGGTCTGTTCTGGTCATCTCAATCTCCTGTGAAGTGCGGGGTATGCCCCGCACCGCGTGGGTCTCGTGGGCGCTTTAGGGTTCGCCTGAGCATAGCTCCGGACGTTCGGCCTTCGGCTGGATCCGCAGTGGCCCTGCCCCCTGTATTCGACGGTGAAGTGGTTTCGTTTGAAGACATCCGCGAAGCCTGTCTCGCCGGTCCCCATTTCCTTGACGTGCTTCTCGAAAGCGTAGTCTTCGCCGCTCAGGGCGCTGCTGGGCGTGGGCTCGCCCAGGAGGGCACACAGGTCGCGCCAGTCCTCTTGATAGGCCGCCCGCTCACTGAACCTGGGGGCGAGCATGCGCCACTTGGCGGCAAATTCGGCAGGGTTTACCAGGGAAGTATGGTGCACAGCGCCCAGAGCCTGCGCCGCATCTTCGGCACCAGGACGCCGTTCAACGTCCTGGCCTGGGGCGTGTCAGCCCAGGTGATCTGTGAGGGGAAGGATGGTAACCTCTCCTCCCGGAGATTGCATGACCGTGCCCCCAGCACTCACCCCAGTCCTGATCGAGCGCCTGGAGCGCGCTGTCCTCCGCAAAGGCCGCGACGCCCTACTCCGCGCCGCCGCGCTGCCAGACAATCCTTACGCGGTCACCGTCACTCAACGGGGCGACCTCCTTGCCTACCGTGTCGGCACCCTCCCGCACCTCCCCTGGTACAACACCATGACGGGCGTGAGCGAGGCCACCCTCCCGGCCCTGGATGAGGTCCTTGCGCTCTACGCAGCTTCCGGCATTCCGCCCAGCCTGAGTGTGTGGGCGACCCATCTCAGCCCCGTCCTCGGGGCTGCCCTGTTCGACCGGGGCCTCACTCCACGCGGCGTGGGAATCACACTGTATGCCGTGGCCCGGACGCCTGGGGTTGTCAGTGTTCCCGGCGTGACCGTTCGTGAACTGGCCCCTGGGGGAGAAGTGGAGGTTTTCGAGAGCGTGCTGCTGGGCGGCTATGGGTTCACCCATCCAGTTCAGCAAGCCCTCGCCGTCCTCGAAAACGAGGGACCGGGTGTGCGACGTTTCCTGGCGCTGGTGGACGATCAGCCCGCTGCTGTTGGCACGCTGACCGAGCATGATGGGATTGCCTATCTGGCAGGGGCGGCCAGCTTGCCGATGATGCGTGGTCTGGGGGCACAAACAGCCCTGATCCGGACACGGCTCGCTACGGCGGCTCAGTCGTGTGAGCTGGTGACCGTCACGACGGCCTTTGCGTCACGGAGCCAACAGAACCTGGAAAAAAATGGTTTTCGGGTGGCTCACCTCAAGACCGCTTGGGCGCTGCGGGACAGTCTCGGGTGAAGGGGTGTGGAACCCGAAGACACAGAGAATCAAGCTGCTGGCACTGGGCCGACACGTCCTAATAGAGACAGGTGCTGTCCTTCGTGTAGGACGAGGTCGTCTCCGGATTCGTCCTGATCGCTTGGTGGGCGATAAGGGCTACAGCGACACCACTGTCCGGAAATATCTCCATGCTCGAGGGATTCAATTTACTGGTCCCAGACGTAAAGACCAGGGACCTGACATCTGCTTCGACACAGCGGCATACAAGGAACGCAACAAGGTCGAACGCCTGATCAATCGCATTAAGAACTTTCGTCGGATGGCCACACGATACGACAAGCCTGCCATCAGTTACCAGGGATGGCTCACTGTCGCAGCGAATCTCCTCTGGCTTTGACTACAGCGGAATGCTCTCCCACGACTTAATGTCTGGCCATTCCTCTCGAAATGCTGCGATCAAATGGGTCACTTCACCGAGAGAAGTGGTTCCCCTCAGGCGTTCAAGGTACAAGTTCCGCTCGGCGACGCTCATGGCGTCAAATGCCCAGTACAGGCCCATGAGGGGGTTGATAAACAACTCCGAATCTCCTGTGCTGAGCGTGGAATGGTGGTTGCCGAATTGGCCCTCCACTGCATCAAGAATCGAAGACGACACAATGCTGGGACAATCAGGCATCCGGTCATGGACAAACGACAAGGCCTGCCGGTACTGCTGCACTTCCGGCATATCCGGCGTCAGGCTCCACGTCCCCAGATAAGCGCCCATGCGTGTCAAGGCGGCTACAGCCTCCAGATACTGGGCGTGGGCCACACCATGGAACGTGTCCACACCAAAGCCCAGGCACACCAATAGCTTCTGCGAGACGCCTGTAAGCATCTGCACGGCGGCCAGACTGACTGCATCCTCTTCCGGTGTTCCCAGTCCAGCCTCATCCCCTCGCATCAAACTGTCTGTTCCACCGTCGATCAGGATGACGGTATCGACGCCATACAGCTCCGTGAGTTGTTGATACGCGCGAAGCAGGGGCTGTACCCCCGTTCTGGCGAAGGCATATACAGGAACGGCGTCCGTTTGGGCCAGCCAGCGGGCCAGGTGGAGTTCCGGGAAATAGCGGAGATCCGCTTGCGTTTGAGCCCGAACCTCATATAACGCTTCCCCGAGTAGCCGGGCGTTCGAGAGGTCAAGGCTGGAGAAGGAAAGATTAGCCAGGACAACGTGCTTCCCTTGCGCTCGGAGAGCGAAATACAGCGGGAGTCCACAGAACAGGTCAAAACCACCGCCCGCACCTACGAGCAGGATGGTCTGAGCCTGTTCGAGTTTATGGAAGATCGGTGGAAGGAGGAAAATTCCTGGAGACATCTACAAAAGACATTACTTGACGCACCCTTGGCCTACACGCCGTAGCAGGGGGTGCCATACGCCTGCGCGACAGCAGCGATAAAACCGCGTCGAGATGGAGCTCCAGTTCCCGTCGCAGGGTGGTAGATCACGCCAGGGGGCACCAGTGCGTCACAACCGACGAATCGCGTTGACAAAAGTTCGGCTGTTGATTCCAGCACCGTCACCGAACCCCATCGGCAGCGGAAGATGGGATGGCAGAGGTGAGGCTGACCTGGGGATCCAGATCGACCAGCAGGACACGCTGGCCAGCCTGTGCAAACTCGCAGCCAACGTCACGGACGATGCTGGTCTTGCCTGCGCCGCCCGCGTAATTGAATACGGTGAGCGTTTTCATTGGATGTCAGCGGATAACACGTCAAAACCCGACGCGCACGCCGGAGTAGGGGAGAGGGGACGCATTCAGATCCAGGTCACGAAGGTCTGGTGCATCAGGGCGGAACTGGATGGAATGGATAACTACACCATTCTGATGATCGTTCTACGGCGTTACCGCCTCAGACGCATCAGCCCCGGGTAATGGAAAACGCCTCGCGTAACCCGCTCAGCGCTGAACCGCGTGGAACGAACTCGTGCGCAACGTACCCGTCAAAGCCTGTCTCCTGAATGGCGCGCAGCACCGCCGGATAATAAATTTCCTGGGTGCCATTGATCTCGTTGCGCCCGGGATTCCCAGCGGTGTGATAATGGGCAAAGTACGGGTGATATTCGCTGATCGAGCGAATCAGGTCACCCTCCATGATCTGCATATGGTAGATGTCATAAAGCAGTTTCATCCGCGGTGATTCAACAGCGCGACATACCGCTACTCCCCAGGCGGTACGGTCAGCCCGGTACCCCGGGTGGTCGACCCGGCTGTTGAGCAACTCGAGGATCAGCGTTACACCCGCGTCTTCGGCGATTGGGGTAACACGGCGCAGCACCTCGGCGCTTGCGGCAATCGCTGACTCGTCGGAGCCTGTGGTGGAGCTTCCTGCGAAACACACAAGATTGGCAATGTCGTGGTGCCTGGCCAGGGCAATCGTTTGCGTCAACTCAGTCACGATTCGCCCGTGGTGCTGAGCGTCACACAAACCCTCGAGAATCGAACCGTGGCCCGCAATGCAGGCGATTCGCAGACCATGCGCCTTTACGAGCGCCCAATATTCGTGTGGCACCAGGTCAAGCGCCTCGTATCCGATCTCAGCCGCAGCCCGCACAAATGGCGCAGGACCGAGGAGCGGCGCAAAGCACCACCAGGCGGCGGACTGACGCAAGGGCTTCAGTGTGGACCATCCTTTTTGGCCTCCCCTTCAGTGGGGGAGAGCCGCAGTTCTTGCTCGATCATTGAGGTTACTGTACGACCTGAACCCCAGCAGCGGATCAGGCAGGGCTCAGAAAAGCCTTCAAATTCCCATCCGTGTCAGATGTGATACTCCCCAAGTCCCTCAGGAGCGAACTCGAACCTCTCACGCGGGAAAGTTGTTCTCTTGAGATGAACCGAGTGGGGAAATCCACGGCCATGCCAGTCAGGACGATCACAAGGATGCGGAAAACGGTAATGCGGGTACGAGCGGATATCGTGCTGCTCGGCTTCGTCTGGGTTCTGCTGCGTGGGATGCGCCGCTCGAGGAGAGATGAGACCGTAAGCACGGTGACGCGTGTGGCAAAAATTTAGAGGGAGGCAGGGCAGATCTTTGGAAAATCGATTAAAAAGGGAACGGCCGCACACTTCGCATTCGTTTGTGAGGTGTCTGGAATCAGCGAGGCCAACGCCCGCACCCTTTCCACGCAGGGCACATCCAAGATCGGAGTCGCGTCGCTCCACCTGCGAGAGCGCTTGGGCCCAGAGATTCACCCTGCTCTCTAATGGCACTGCAGACAGGGAACTGGGCTCCCCATGGGCCTGACGAGCTCCCGCGCAGGCAACCCGAACTCTCCCAACAGTGTATTGGTCCGCGGTAAAGGAGCCCTTGACCTAGGAAAGCCCTTTGAATCCACACCTCAGTTGTCGAGCGTGAAGTCCATCCGCTCAGGAAAAATCAACGTGAACGTCGCCCCCTGCCCCGGGTGCCCTTCTGCCCTGATCTGACCGCCATGCCGGTTCATGATGCGCCAAACCGTGGCCAGGCCGACCCCTATTCCCTCGAATTCGTCCTGATGATGAAGGCGCTGGAATAAGCCGAACAGTCTGCTGGACATCTGTGGGTCAAACCCCGCACCATTGTCCGTAATCTCGATCGATAAACCCTCGGGGACCGTGTGGGCGCGAACGGCAATCGACGCTTGTGCCCGCGTTCGCGTGTACTTGATTGCATTGTCCAGCAGGTTCAGAAACACCTGACGCAGCAGTCGTTGATCTCCACAAACCACCGGCAAGTCACCGATCTCCCATACGATCCGTCGTTCGCCCACATCCGGCGCCAGATCCGTCATGATCTGCTGTACCAGGTGGTCAAGAGAGACAGGGCCAAACTCCAGGGCCTGACTCGAGACGCGGGCAAGATCCAGGAGGCCCATCGTGAGCTCATCCATACGGTGAGCGGCATTCTGAATCTGTGTCAGGAGCATGCGGGTCCGCTCATCTTCAGTACTCAGGCGCCGCTGAAGCAGTTCTGCAAAGCTATGAATATGCCGGACTGGTGCGCGCAGATCGTGCGAGGCGGAATACGTAAAAGCTTCCAGATTGGCATTGGCGATCTCAAGCGCTTGTGTGCGTTGTTGAACCCGCTCTTCCAGTTGATTGTTCAGCATCGAGACTGCGTCCTGTGCTCGCGTTCGCTGTTCCAGTTCCTGCTGAAGCTGCGCGTAGAGGCCGGCATTCTCTACCGCCAGGGCCGCTCGGTGCGCCACCTCGAGCAGAAATGGCAAATCCTGCTCCTGGTAAACGTGTCCCACATGGCTGCTGGCCAGAGCCATCACGCCCACCGTCCGCCCGTGCACGGTCAACGGGAGCTGCACCATTGAATGCAGCTCCAATCCCCGGACAGCTTCGAGGTAGGCCTCGTCGTCGCTGGCAGCCAGAATCATTTCTTCCGTGATGATGGGAATCAACCGGGGCTCTCCGGTGCGAAACACCTGACCAGCACCGGAACTGTTGATCAGCACAGGGTGGTGCTCGGTCATCCGACGCACCAGGACGATTTTTGAGGGGTCTTCGTGAGCCACCG
Source organism: Deinococcus humi (assembly GCF_014201875.1). NCBI lineage: Bacteria > Thermotogati > Deinococcota > Deinococci > Deinococcales > Deinococcaceae > Deinococcus > Deinococcus humi. The sequence goes on from NZ_JACHFL010000006.1 coordinate 43,617, forward strand.
CAACCGGAATGAGGCGCTCACCCTCCGGCAAAGACACCGAACACCAGTCGGCCAATCGCGGTACCGCCAGTCCGGTCAGGGTCTCAAGCGTATCCTGCAGTTCCAGCGAGGTGTTCAGGGCCTGACCGGCTTCCGACAGATACTCCAGCCGCTCCTGCAGCGCCTCGGCCTGCTGACGGGCCCGGCGTTCTTCATGCAGCGCCCGGCTGCGGTGCAGGGCCTGGGCACACTGTGCGGCGAGGACGCGCAGAAATGTCCGTTCATACGGGGAAAAGGTCCGCTCTTCTCGAAACGAGAGGACCAGGACCCCGAGCGCATCGTCACCCGCCAGCAACGGCAGGTCCACGACGCTGCCATGAAAGTTCTGAATGTGTGGAGCAACCTCAGGGTAGGCCGTGCGGGCCTGCTGGAGTGATTCTAGAAAGAGGGCCTCGCGGCGGTTATAAGCCATCACGAAGGGAAGCTGAGCGTTCAGCGGGACCGACTTCAGGAAGGTGACCGCGTCCTCCCGGTAGGCGTAAGAACCGATGAAGATCAGTTCCTGGGCGGTTTCCGAGCGCAATGACACAAAGCCGCCATCCGCGCCGATGGCTTTGATTCCTTCGTCAATGACGGCCTGAATGACCGCTTGTGGCTGGTCGGTCCGGCCGAGGAGGTCGACGAACCGGAACCAATCCAACAGTTTGCTTTCAGTGCTCAGCGGCATAAAGATCTCTTATTCTGGCAGATGACCCTCAGCGCAGCCTTCACGCGAGCTCAGTGCCGCACAATCCAGCTCTGGAGGCAGCAGGTTGTTGCTGGCTTGAGAGCAGCCCATATGGTCAGCGAGCACCGATGGGTCCCGGTCCTGGCCACCTGCCAGAGTTCTGGCAACTTAACCTCAGTGAAATCGGAGGAGCCCAGCAAGTGACTTGAGAAGCAAGCCACCTGCTGCATCACCTCTCGCCAAAGGAGACATGTTGTGGTTTGGTTGCTTCGTTTGAGGGCGGCGGGGATGCTGGTTCGGGCATGGCGGGGAAGATTCGAGACCCGGGCGTACAGCGCGCGGAAGTCCTGCAATCGCCGCCGTCGTTTAAAGCTGAGCGGGCTGCGTCCCTGCTGCCGGGTGGGGCGATGGGACTGTTCAACCCGATTGTTGTAAGGCCTGTATCAGGTTCATCGAATGTTGTGTGAATATGAGTCCGAGCTTTCCTAAAGCTGTCAGTGCCTAAGGGTGACCAGCCTTTCGGCTTCCCCTACATTTTGTCTGAGATTAAATTAATTTGATGTTTTTGGTAACTGGCGTATAAGAATAGGGTGACATGAGTTGCTCAACACTTCATTTAACACAACCGTTGACAGCGTCTGCCTGACCTCATTGACTCCAGACAGGACGGGCAGTGCCGGCTAACGCCATGAGCCGCTTCAAGTTGATTCGCACCTTGGCCAGTGCAGACCCCCCCATTTCCAATCTCTATTCTTTATGCTATGTTTTTTAAAGCAGTTTACAGAATGGAACCGGGGTGACACAGGGGCCGTTCTGCGGAGGTCTCATGTTCAAATCCCTACGCCGCCGTGCACTTCGGAAACAGCCATTTCCTGAACCGTGGCTGGAGGTCCTTGAGCGCCGCCTCGTTTGGTATGGTCGCCTCACGCCAGACCTGCAATTGCGCTTGCAGGGCCGCATTCAAATCTTTGTCCACGAAAAGACGTTCATAGGCTGTGGCGGCCTGGAAGTCACCGACGTCATGCGCGTCCTCGTGGCGGCCCAGGCGTGTCGCCTGGAGCTGCATCACGAACCAAGCCACTTTCCGCAGTGTGAGACGATTTTCCTCTACCCGAATGCATTTGTCTCGACCGTCACGCATCTGTTGCCGGGCGGTGTGATCGAGCAGGTGCCAACGGTACGCATTGGTGAGTCCTGGCACCGGGGCAGTGTGGTGCTGTCCTGGAACGCCGTGGAGGCCAGCACCTGGGCTGAGTGGACCGGGCAAAATGTTGTTCTGCATGAATTTGCCCATCAGCTTGACAGTAGTGGTGGAGCCGTTGATGGCGTGCCAGTCCTGCGGAATTTGGCCGCTTATGCCCGGTGGGAGCGGGTCGTGGATCGGGCGTTGACCCATCTGCGCCTGCGACTGGGCCAGGGAGAACGACCGATCGATCCCTACGCTGCGCAGAACCCGGCGGAATTTTTTGCAGTGGCCACAGAGCTTTACTTTGAGACTCCGCAGGCTCTGCGTGCCTTTGATCCCGAATTGCATCAACTCTTGGCAGACTATTACGGTGTTTTTCCAATGTACCGTGCTGAAGCTGCCTGAGCAGGCAGCTGTGCAGGGGTGCTGAAGAGACCGCCTGCGTTGCTGCCGTTCGGACCGGCCGGCGCTGAATGACACAGAACGCGGCGGGTCTAACAACCAGGGCCCACCCGAACCGCGATCAATTCAGGCTGATCTGCTCTGGCTCTTGGCGAACACCTCGTCCGAACTTGACTTTGCCAGGCCTACTTGTCTGCATCCAGATCGGCCATTCGAAATCGTCTTCCTGCCGTGGAAGATCTTGCAGCTCCGATGGCGAAGAGCAGAGTTCTGGCGGAGCAGCGCGACAAACGGTTTTGGTACCCTGACCTCAGGAGATCCGCTCGCTGTGACTGAGTGCAAGGCTGGCTGGAACCGCTCTCCACTCAGCATCTTCCAGCACTCACTCTGGCTGTCCTGCCGGTTTTCCTCAGTGAGTGTGATGTCGGCTCAGTCACATGGCGCACACCAGTGGGCAAACGACGGGCGCCGCCCACCGTGCCTCAAGAGCGGACAACTCAGGTGATCGGAAAAGCCCCCACCCCTCTGCGCTTTGGCGTGGGGGCTTTTGTGTTGGGGTGCGCTACAAGGCTTTCAGTGCGTCAATGACCGTAGTGATCAATGCTGCGCCGATCACCGCAATGGTCAGCTCATGAGATATGGATGCAATGTACGCTGCCGCCTGCTGATTTTCATGCCTGAAGCGGCGGCACAACCTTTTTCAACCCAGTCTGGTCTGACTGGACGGGTGGAGGTTGCGCTTCAGAACTGCTATAGCATCTTCCGTTCAGCTGATCATGTCCGCTGATGCAGACTCTGAAAACACGAGCGCCTGTTGATGTAACAGCGTGGTCAGCGCACGAATCATTGGCAGTGCGGCGCGTGAAGGCATCACAGCCACGGCCAGCTGGCGCCGGAGCGGCACCGGCAAGCCAAGAAGCCGCACCCCCTGGGGCAACGGTTGTGTGGCCAAATGCGGAATAATGGCGTGCCCCAGACCATGCGCCACCATGCCCAGCATCGCACTGTCGTTCTCGACTTCCAGCACCGTCAATGTGGATGCTGCATGTTGATTGAGGTAGGTCTGCAGTAAGCGATTGCACCGGACACAGGTCATGGGCAAGAGCAGCGGTTGATTGGTCAACTGCTGCCAGATCTCAGCTGCCGTTTGCGATGCACTGGACGATTCTGAAACAACCAATTTGTAGTCGTCTTGATAAAACGGCCAATTCAGCAACGGCCCGGCCACCGGCATATGAACGATCGCAATGTCCACGTGTCCTGAGAGCAAAAACTCTTCCCCACTCGTGTGGTCGGATCCTGCGTCAATGACTTGAAGATTGATGCCCGGGTGTGTTGAGCGAAAGCGCGCAAGGATTTGAGGGAGCAGGTGGGTTGCGACGCTTCGCGGAGCGGCAATCCGCAATGTTCCTGTGAGTTGATCCGGCTCTTGAACCGCCTCATGAATGTCTGCGACCGCCTGAAGTGCACGCTCTGCATGTTGCAGCATGCGGGTTCCTGCCGCTGTTAAGGTCACGCCTGAGGATGCGCGGCGGAGCAGCCGCACTCCCAGGGCACGTTCCAGTTTGGCCACACCCTCAGACAAGCTGCTTTGCGACAGCCCCTGCTCCGCCGCGGCCTCTCCAAAACCGCCAGCCCGCACCACAGCCAGAAACAATCTCAATTGAGCCAGGGTGAGGCGGGATCGGGAGGACATCCCTCAGTGTACGCAACACGTGGATCAAGCTTCCAATTCATCGGACTTGCCGATCCTGCAGCACCGTTCCAAAGCCTGACCCGATAGGCTTTCACGCATTGTCCCGTCATGCTGGTTCTGACAGGGAGACCTATGGACATCCAACCAGTTCAAATCTTTACGCCATCCCCTTTCCATTCTCGCCACTCCGGTTCAAGTCACCTGCGGGGGAAGCTATGAAGACCATCGGTCTGATTGGCGGCCTGTCCTGGGAATCCAGCGCGCAGTATTACCGTCTCATCAACGAAACTGTTCGTGATCGGCTGGGTGGGCTGTGGTCCGCCGTGAGCCTCATGCACACGGTCAATTTCGAAGAAATTGAGCGGTTCCAGCGCCTCGGTGATTGGGATCAAGCGGCGGCGGTACTCATCGACAGCGCACGCCGGCTGGAGCGTGGGGGTGCAGATTTTCTCCTGATCTGTTCCAATACCATGCACCGGATGGCCCATGACGTCGAGGCGGCCGTCCGTATTCCGCTCCTGCACATTGCCGATCCGACCGCGCAACAGATTCAGACCCGAGGATTGACCCGGGTGGGCCTGCTCGGCACAGCGTTCACCATGGAACAGGCGTTTTATCAAGACCGCCTGCGGGAGAACTATGGCCTGAATGTGCTGGTTCCCGATGAGGCAGACCGAAAAACGGTTCACCGCGTTATCTACGAAGAGTTGGTTCAAGGGCGAGTAGAAGCGAACTCAAAAGCAGCGTATGTGCGGATCATGCAGGCACTGGTGGACCGTGGAGCACAGGGCATCATCCTCGGCTGTACCGAAATCATGTTGCTGGTTGGCGAATCAGACACAACGGTGCCTATTTTTGATACCACCACTTTGCATGCCCTCGCTGCTGTGGATCTTGCCCTGCAGTCCAATCCAAATAAAGGGTAGAAGGTCAACGGGCCTCTCGTGCCTAAGGCCGGTCACGTACTGTGCTGCTGGGCTGCCAGGGGGCTGCCCCGCTATTGCGTCGTTGAGGTTAAGTGGCTTGAGCTTGGCGTTCGACCTCGTGAGGGGTCAAGTCGCCCAGTGTGGAGTGGCGGCGCTGTCGGTTATAGAAGACCAAGTGGATTCGAAGATGGCCTGCCGGGCAGCGGTACCTCAGCGTATGGTTTCTTTGGCAAAGAAGGTGGTGGCTTTTTCGGGATTTCTCGGTCCTGGCACAGGAGTTCGTTCCCTCTGCGGAGCCGTTGGATTTCTGTTGCTCAGGGGGCGGATTTCGCTTTCCCTGACCAGGGAAAGCAGCGTCGCCCCGTTGCTGTTCGGCCGTCAGCCATTGCGCAGCAGTGAGGCGCCCTTGCCCAACTCGCAAGCGGTGTGGGAGAGGTTGCTGCCTGTTCGGGCGAGCCCAGCGGCGTCTCGCTTAAATTCTGCGGTTGGATTGTGCGGTGGGTCATGATGTGCCTCCTTTTATCGAGGCTGATCTCCATCTGCGCAAAACCGGGTCACCCTCGCTCGCCAAGCGATCCCAATACGAAGATATAGGGAACGGCGTCGAGGGTACGACGGTCACCAGCGCGAAGGCGTCCGACTCGGTCGGGAGAAGAGCCTGCATCAGCTCCACTGCGCGTCAGTGAGGTCCCGGGACATCGTTTCAGCCTACGGACGTCCTTTTTGAAACCGCCTCTAACCGGAAGCGGACTACGCCGACGCGTCCATGGTGCACTCGGGCCACGTCATCACTGCCCAGAGCTACGCCTTCGCCGAGTTCGGGCTCACCGTCGCCGATGGCCTCAGTGCGGTGTGGAACGTCGCCAGTGCCCGGCGCTTCTCTCTGGGCCACGGCCATCCAGCGTCTGGGTCACCGGGCGGGGGCACCATCGGCCCATCATCCAGCACCCCTTACCGTCTGGGCACCCAGGGCGGCGGATCCACGGCCACCCACCAGGAGGTACCCTATGCACCCGACCCGACTGCTGCTGCTTGCCCTTGCCGTCACCACCCTGTCTGCGTGTGGGGGCGGCACCGCTCACCCCACTCCGGCCCCCTCCGGTCAGCCTGGCCCCACCTCGCCGGGTACCGGGCAACCCGCGCCCACGCCCAACCCCGTGCCAGCACCCGCTCCTGGGGCCTACACCATGACGGGCCGCGTCATGGCGGAGTGGGGTGAGCCCCTGGCCGGCGTAGACGTGTATGTCCAGCACACGGAATCAAGAACCTACACCAAAGGTGTCACGGACGCGCAGGGCCGTTACGTCGTCCCGATCCCGCAGGAGGCGGGGCTGTGGAGCGCCGTCGCCTACCGAATCATGACCTACAGCAGCCGCGACATCCCCGTGTACCTCGCCCCCGAGGACACCACGCCCTTTTCCTCCTCCAAGGGGGCCGTCAGGGATTTCGTGTACCGCGTCAAGGATGCGCCCCACGGCAGGGTGATCGACGAAATCGACAGCCTGGACGTGGAGATCGACTACGACACGCTGGAAGTCACCTTCACGCCCGACGGCCCGAATACGGCGAACAGAAGCGAGCCCTTCACGCTCAGGTACCGTTTCGGGTATGGCCTGCCGAACATTCCCTTGGGGGAGTATTTTGTCACGGCCACGCAGATGCGAAGCGGCCAGCGGGAGCCGCTCCTGATCGCCACGCGCGACACCCCCACGTATGTCTCCCGCGCCCGGGCCCGCTTCCTGCCCGAGACCATGCATGTCCTTGCCATGGAACTGTTCTGGAAGAACCCGTAGATCCGCCGCTGGATACCAGCGCGTCGGCCCCACCATCCAGCCCAAGATCACTATTCCCGACGCGGTTTGGAGATCCCGCTGTCTGCCCGGAAGCCAGACAGCGGGCCAGACGTGCTGGGGATGGGGTCAATGGGGCTCCAGGGATTGAACAATCAGGTCTGCAGCGAAGGCCAGAAGCGGGTGTCCAATCCTTCAAGGAAGCTAACCTGATCACCCAGGCCCGGTTCTATCCCTGCTCCTCCCGGTGGTTCATTCGTCGGGCCACCGCTCGCTGGATCGCTGAAGACCTGCATGCGGCGCCGCCGGCGCAGCACGAAGCGCTGCACCTTCCCACTGGGCGTTTTGGGCAGTTCGTTCACAAAGTGCACCGTGCGCGGGTAGGCGTGCGCGGCGAACTGTTGCTTGACCAGCCGCTGCAACTCGGCGGCGAGCGCCTCGTCTCCACGGTCGTCTGCGCGCAACACCACGAAGGCCTCCAGCACCTCTCCGCGCAACGCGTCCGGCACGCCGATGACTGCCGCCTTCATGACCCGTTCGACATCCCAATCGCTGAGAGTGAAGCGGTGATAGAGCATTGGCGGCAGAGTCGATGACCGCAAGATGGAACCGGGATCCAGGGATTTTCTGACCCCTCAGCGCCGCGTCACTCTACCCTGGCAACTTGCCACAGCCCATTCTCAATTGAAGAAGCCCTGCTGACATGCTGCTTTATGCATTCAAAAAAGCCCCTGCGTCTAGCACGGGCTGATGACAGATTCAAGTTAAAGCGACAAAAGGCGTCGCGCAGTGGCGCTCAGGGATGCGTTCCATCCTTGTGTTCCCCTGTTCTACACTTAAGGGGTGCCTTCCTCTGCCTGGCAGGTCACCGTGCTCGGACTGGCCCACCTCACAGGACCGGGTGACACGGTGCTGGAGCTTGACCGCAAAACTGCTGGCGTCCTGGCCTACCTGGCTGTCGAGGGCAGCGCGCCCCGTTCCCGGCTGGCTGGGTACCTGTGGCCGGAATCCAGGGAGGAGACCGCCCGGAACAACCTCGCGCAGCTGCTGCGCAAACTTCGGCTCGCAGCTGGAGAAGATCTCGTACCTGGGAGCAGCACCGGCCTCCTGAGACTGGCTGACGGTATGCGAACAGACGCTTGCGACGCCCGCGAGGCCTATCTCCTCGGACAATACGAAGCTTTTGTGGCCCATGATCCCTTGCTGCTGGCCGGACAGGACTATGACGACTGCCCCGAATTCGATGACTGGCTCGTCGCGGAACGTGAACGTTGGATGGAGTGGCACCGGGCCGCCCTGCGGGAGCTCTCTGCACAGGCTGAAACGCGCGGCCACCTTGACGAGGCCCTGCGCTGGGCCCTGCAGGCACTGACCGCCGACCCGGTGTCAGAAGGCATGTTCGTGCGGGTGATGACCCTGCAGTACCTGTGTGGTCAGCGCCTCCAGGCCCTGCAGACGTTTGAACGCTGTCAGACCATGCTACAGGTGGAGTTCGGGGTTGAACCGCTGCGTCAGACCAGTGAACTGGCCCAGACCATTGCCAGGAGTACTGCGGCTCCCAGACCATCGGAGTCCGGGTCTCCGCTTCCTCTGACTGTCCTGAGACCTCCCCGCCTGATTGGGCGGGCTGACCAATGGCAGCAGTTACAGCAGGCCTTTGAGGCCAGACAGGTCATGTTCCTGACCGGAGAACCCGGCAGTGGCAAGTCGCGCCTGGCTCTGGACTTCGCCTCATCCGTCGGGACCGTGATGCACCTGCAGGCGCGCCCTGGGGACCAAGACGTCCCCTACGCCACACTGACCCGCCATGCCCGGCACCTCCTGCAGACCACCTCGCCGGACCGGATGCCTGACTGGGCACGCCAGGAACTTGCGGGCTTGGTTCCTGAACTTGCCGGAGCGACCACAAAGGCGCAAGAGAGCAACGGTGAAACCAGACTTCGTCTGTACCGGGCCTTTCTCGAACTGATGCGCGCCGCGGCCCCAGACTGCCGGGCGTTCGTGATGGATGACCTGCAGTTCGCAGATCAGGCCAGTCAGGAAGCTCTGCTGTACGTGCTGGCCAACCGACCGCAGGGGGACTTCCCTGCGCTTCTCGCTGTCGCGCGCGAAGGAGAGCTTGCCACCCCCACCCATGAACGCCTGGACGCGCTGATCGGGACGGGGCTCGCCGTCAACTGCGCCGTCGCGCCTCTCTCTGACGAAGCGATTCAGGAATTTCTCGGAAGCCTCGAGGTGCCCGAAGTTCAGCACCTGGCGGCCGATCTTGCCCGCTACACCCGCGGGAATCCACTGTTCATCCTTGAGACCCTCAAGCACATCATGCAAACTGACGGGTATCTCAATGCCTCCCTGGGGTACTTCACGCTGCCGAAACGGGTGGGGGTCCTGATCGAGCAGCGTCTGAAGCGCCTGTCTCCAACGGCCCTTCAGGTCGCTCAGGCTGCCGCCGTCCTCCAGAGTGACTTTGATCTTGACGTGGTGAGCGAGGTCCTGAATCAACCCATCTTCACCCTGATTCCCGTCTGGGAAGAACTTGAACGTGCGCAGGTCTTCGACCGTGACCGTTTCACCCATGACATCGTCTATGAAAGCGTCCGCAATAGCTTGCCAGGGGGAGTGTGGCAGGCCCTGCACCGCAGCGCTGCGAGGACCCTTGAACGTCACGGCGCTGCGCCAGCACGGGTGGCCCGGCACTGGCTCGAGGGGGCGCGGCCTGCTGCGGCTGTCCCGTTTCTCCGCAGCGCGGCGCAGCAGGCCGAGCAACGTTACCTGCTATGGGAAGCGGCGCAGACCTATGCTCAACTGACCGATCTGCTGAATCAGCTTCAGGACCAGCCGGCTGCGTTTGATGCGCTCGACGCCCAGGCGGAGACGCTGATCAACCTGCAGGACGCCGATGGGCTTGCTGCCGTCGTCAGCCGACTGCAAAACAGTGCCGTGACCCTCGCTCAGCAGGTTGCTGCTCGTGTGCGTCACTGCTTTCTCCTGTTCCTGTGCGGTGATCAGCCCGCGCTGCTGCAGGCGTCGGAAGAAGGGTTGGCGTGGGCCCGTGAGGCCGGAGACCTGAAAGCCGAAGCGTCCTTCCTCGAGGGAATCGCCTACGTCGATATCATTCGTGGCGGTGGCGTGCGTGCGCGTGAGGCGTTCACCCGCATGCTCGAAGTGGGTCAGGCCTGCGGGGACACGGAACTGCAGGCCAAATCCCATGAGGGCCTGGGCATGGTGATCCGCAACAACCGTCCCCTGGTGCTCGAGCATTACCGCCAGGCCGCCCTCCTGCACGAACAGAACGGGAACATCAGCAGCTTCGCCGCTGCCTCCGGAAAACGAGCCTGGCTGCAGTACGAGGTGGGTGACGTCCACGGGGCACTCCAGATCTTTGAGCACGCCCACCGGCGTCTCAACGAGGTCCGCGAGGGGCATGACAGTGTCAAATTGATCAACGCCTGGGGGCGCAGTACCTGCCTTCAGGCCCTGGGTCACTACGCAGCCGCTCTGGAGGTTCCCACAGGGGCGTTGGCGATCTCGTCCGGCCGGGACGCTGGTTCGACCGGATGGCGACGCGTGCTGGAGCTCCAGCGGGGCCGCGTGCTGCTGGAGCTCGGGTGTTCCCAGGAAGCCCTGTCCGCCATTCAAGGGGCCATCGCGGCTCCGGAATACATCCAGAATATTCGGAGCCGCGGGATGATCTCCCTGGGCCAGGCTCTCCTGGCGGTCGGGCAACTTTCCGAAGCCCGGCAGGTATTCTCACAAGCGGAAACCCTGCTGGACCCAGAAAATGGGCCTTACTACTGGACGCAAGTGCAGCTCGGCCAGGCTCAACTGCTACCCGCCGAACAGCAGCTGGCGGTGTTCGAGAGCCTGCTCGACCTCGCCCAGCGAAAAACCCTGCCGCACCTGTCGCTGGCCGTACAGATCCGCCGGGCACAGGCCCTGATGGCGCTCGATCTGCCCGCAGCAGAGCGCGATCTGGAAGGCGACGCGGCCGCTCACGGGGTGCTGAGCTTTGGTGAAGTGCTCCTCACCCGCTACCGTGTGGCCCGCAGGAACGCCAGCCCTGATGCGGCGGCTCGCCTGCACGCCCTCACGGAGTGGGTGACCCGAACCGCCCAGGATCAGGTTCCAGCCCAACACCGCGCATCCTTCTGGTCATTCAACCCGGCCGCACGTGTGGTGCACGAAGCGCAACCCGCTCTATCACACATCAGAATCACGCGTGGTTAAGCCGGGACGGGTGGTCACTGCGCCTGTGACCCGTTCACGCCGGACCAAAAGCCCGGGTGCGCGAATACGCACCTGAGCCCGTGTGGCACCTTGAGCTTGTTATGGGCGGGCGATCCAGAAGTAGGTCTTGACCAACGTTCCGCTGTGCCCACAGGAGTCGTATCCGTTGAAGAGCACTTTGGCAGACGGCCTGAGACTCTCCTCGGTGTTCGTCCTGCTTACGGACAATGGCGTTTGGCTGCCGTCAGCGTTCACCAGGGCCGCGGTTAAGGTGTAGTACCCGACCGGGATGTCCTGAAGAGCCTTGTCAACGCTCGTGACCCGCTTGATCGTCGTGCCTGTGCTGCCGTCGATGAGTGGCCCGTCCGGCACCAGCGTGACCTCAACCTGCGCGGAACGGTCGACGGCCTCGTCCGGGTCAGTGAACGTATTCAACAGCGCCAGAGACCCGCCCCAGAAACCGCTGCCGATGTTGTCGTTCGTTTGATCGGAAGGCCCACTGATTTTCCAACGGAAATTGCGGATTACACCAGCCGAGGCGTTGAACGCGTCTTTGTAGGGTTCCGGGTCACCAGCCATGCGCAGACAGTACTGCCGATCGTGGTAATTCACTTCCTTGTAGGCGGAGACGTAATACGGGTTGGTGGCCGGATTGAGCTCAATGGACTGATACTTCCCGTCCGTGCCCGTCGAGGTAAAGACTGTCCCACGGAACATGGCGGGCTCAATAATCAGCTTGACGCCGGGCACGGGGTCACCTCGCACGTCCAGCACCCGGCCACTGACCGTGTTTGGCGTGGGCTTGCCTGGCTTGCCTTCCGTTCCCCCGCCGGTGCCACTTCCGGTACCGGGGTCAGCGGCGGGGACGGCGCCGCCACAAGCACTGAGCGTGACAAGCGAGAGGGTGAGAAGCAGGGCCTGTGTTCTTTTGTGCATGTGGTCTCCTTGTACGCCACGCATCGCAGTGAATCCTCGTCGGGCGATGAGACAGGTGTACAGGGAAACCGATGAATTCTGGATGATCGCCTTGGCACGAACAGGGCGGTGCGAAGAGCAGACCCCAGACCCAGCCTGGCTCCGCCACCCGATCAGATCTGAAGCAACCCAGGAAACACAGCTGCCGAGCTGTCGCTGCCCTGTGGGGAATCGCTGGCTAAAAATGTTGAAGCACAGGTATCCAGGACGACAGCAGACCCAGCGAAAACCCGGAATGGCCGCTGTATTGACCAGGGTGATTGGGTGCTGTTGACCCAATGGAGCAGAAGCTTGGATCAGTTGCAAAACATTGGCAGGACCGACCACCTGGCACGACTCTACGGCTGTCCGCTCGTCCCAATGCCCACCGTACAGCGAAGTGTGGCCAGTCCCGGGAGTCTGTCGAGGATGACAAGGCTCAGACCCCATTTGTTTATGGACTGCTGGGATTGCGTCGCCTGGCCCTCTTCTTGGGGTCTTCCAAACCCCTTCTTCTCAGAGCGTCCCAGGCTGATCAGTTCCATGCCCGCTCCTGTGGATGAACAACCAGCAACCATCCGATGATCGCTGGCTGCCACGTCGCTGCGGCCAGAAGGCGCAGAGGTGGCTGTGGCACACCCTGTGCGCTGGAAGCACGCCTGTCCTTCTTCCGACTGTGGTGCCCCTCGAGTTCATCATCCAAAAATCACGGCCTTCGGGGGAAGGTGACGCTTGAAGCGACGCCCTCTGCGTGTCGCCCCCAGGAGGAACCATGAACATTCAAAAGCGCATCTCGATCCTCGCCCTCACCGCTCTGCTCGCCGTGCCTGCCCTGGCGCAAACCCGAACCCAGCCCCCTCCCACGCCGCCCACACGAGTCGTCCAGGGCACGACGCAACTCGCGGGTGACGTCGGCGTGATCGGCAAGACCTTCACCCTGGGCAAGGGCTCGGATGCCATCAACTTCACCCTCACTGGGGCGGAGTTCAGCGCTTCTCGCGTGACGATCGGCGAGGACGTGTATATCCCGAAAGCGGACGAGAAGCTGCTGATCCTGCGCTACACGGTCCATAACCCGCAAAAAGAAGACCTTCGCTACTTTTACAGAACGTTGCAGTTCACGGTGGTGGACGCCAAAGACGTCAATCACGCCAACGAGAACTACGTAGGCCGCGACGGGACCACCGACCGTCTCGACATCACCCTCAAACCTGCCCAGAAGGTAGGGGCTTACGCGGTCATCGCCGTTCCGGCCGCCGGTCCCGTTCCCAAGCTCATCGTGAATGTTGAGGACGACAAGCAGGTGCTGCGCTACGATCTGCGCGGCAAGGTGAAGGCGCTTCCGGCTCCATTCGCCGACCCCTCGGACGCCGCGAAGGTCACGGCGCTGGAGGCCGTGCCGATGAAGGCGGGGGTGTACGGCCCGCTTGGGTACTTCGACCTGAAGCTCGACTCGGTCGCGGTGAGCACGAGCCCCATCAATGGTCGGGAACTTGAGAACGGGGAGCGCAATCTCGTTGCCGTCTTCACTGCTCGGAACGGTGTGGCGAAGACGGCAGAGGTTCGTTCTATCTTTTCGCGCACCTTCTCGTTCAAGCTGCGCGACACGGACGGCGAGGTCACCGAGTACGACGACAGTCCCCTGAAGGTGTCGCGTGACGAGAGCACGAGCGGCTCCTTGAAGCCTGGAGAGGAGGCGCGCTTCCGCGTGTACTTCAAGCTGCCTGCGAACGTGAAGGGACAGAGCATCAGCGTCGTCGAGGAGGAAGAATCACGTGCGCTCATCTTTGACGTGAGCGGAGCCAAGTAAAGAGATGTGGCAAGTTGTTGGAGACTGGAGTGGGGCTGAGGCTCCCAAAGGTCAGCGGCCTGAACTTCAGGCCGCCTGCCACACGGTTTCTCGCCACGTCGTAAAGGCCGCCTGCTGATGACGACGCCATAGAGCGGGAACGGTGGAGCGGGCAGGGTGGTGGAGATTCGTGATCCGGGCATGCAGTTCGAAAAAGCCCTGTGCCCGTTGTCGTGACCTGAATCCTCTCTGTTGCCGCTCCTGCCGCCATGTGGGGCGATGGGACTGCTCAATGGGGTTGTTGTGACGGGCGGTTGAGACAACTTGAACGTGCTCCACACCGTGGAGCACGAGGGATTCCCGAAGGGCTGCACCATCACTCCACAGCTCGTCAGTATGGATGAGCTCCGGAACATCGCCCCTCCCCAGTAGACGGTCGAAGAACGACTTGGCGGCCTCGGTATTTCGGTGTTCCTGAAGAAGGACGTTCAGCACGGCACCGTGTTCATCAACGGCCCGCCACAGCCAGTGCCGGACACCTCCGATGCTTGGACACCCCTCGTCCATGTACCACCGCGAGCCCCGCCTGGGTTCCCGGTAACGCCGCTCGTCAACGCTGAGCGGCGAAAAATCGACGTTCCACTCGCCAAGCGTGTCGTGACTGACGTCGAGCCCACGCTCCTGAAGCAGGGCCTGTCTGTCCCGATCGCTCAGCGGAAAGCGGTGGGACAGCTTTCTGGGCATGCCCGATGATACTTCCCTTTGAATCGGTGGCGATCGGGCTGATGGTCAGTCACTGGCGGCCACCCTACCGCTTAACCTGCCAGAACTCCTGGATGAGCTGCGAGAAGCACAAGAGAAAAAAAGATTGGCGGATAAAGATTTGCTCCCGGCTCTCGAGTCGGCTCGCGAAGTCTGCCTCCTCAGATTCGCTGCCCTCGCCCAGTGAGTCAAGCCATCAGACCAACATCAGCGTATAGCCGTTACAGTACCGCCATGCGCCGTCTTCCTTTTCTTTTGCTGGCCTCCCTCATGGGTGGCGCGCAAGCTGCTGTCCCTGCCCCGCTCACTGGAATCTGGCAATTGACTGGCAGCACCGCCAGCATCCGGCCGCTGCCCGCACCGCCTGAAGGTCAGCTGGTGATTGCGAATGAGGTTCACGGCAAAGTTGGATGTGGGACCTTCCGTGGCAGCATCAACGCGGCGGCTGGTGGACTTGAGTTGCAGGTCACCCCAGACGCTCCAGATCCCCGGGCCCGTTGCCTGTATGCGCTCCCCGGTCCGTTCCTGGAGGCCCTGAACGAAAGCACGCATTACGTCATCAGTTCGGACACGAAACTCCTGGTGCTCTACAGCAAAAAAGCGCGATTCGCGTTTAAACGCATTGGCTACGTCACACCCGCCAACAAGGGCGGTCAGCGTTAGAGAACGCTGATGAAAGGCGATCACTGATCGCTTTGAGTGCTGCGTGTTGGAGCGGTGGGCCGTCTGGAGGTCAGACGCCTTCGTCTAGGACTGGTAGAGGGCGGATGAACTGCGGCTGACGCAGGTCAGGCCGTAAGCCGTGTTGCAGCAGTTAATTCCATTCTTCGCTTCTCTTGGTCCAGACGAAATACGTTATTGGCAGAATGAGGCGGCAAAGCTCCCCTGAACTGATTGAGGGGGGTCTTTTTTCTTGTCTCAATCGGTGGATCCTGGTAACTGTGAGCTCTGCAGCATTTCAACCTTCGGCCCCTCTCGGTCCGCTCCCTTCGAATCACCAGACGCTTCTCGCCACACAAAAACGATTCGATAGAAGAGGTTCGTTCACATGTGGCCTCCATCCAACGTGGCGCTTCAACTCGACTTCGGAATCAAGAGTTTAGAACAGTCGGCAGTAGTGGTGAGGAAAAGCGTGGTATTCATGCCCTCATCGAATGTGGCCCCTGCGCCCTTTAAAAGTAGGGTGAGGTTCTCACCCATACGCGCTGTGTGGCTGCATAGCTTGCCTGGACACCTCACGCTGCAAGGATGAGCCTGCCAGCTGTTGGGCTGAAGTACGCTGGACTGACCACTGGGTGAACGGCACCTGGACGCGTTAAGATCGAACCATGAGTGAATCCGGTCCTGCCCTTTCACGTCGCGTGACGAGCCTGAATGTGGCGCGGTTGGCCGGTGTGGAACGCTCGACTGTCTCACTGGTGTTAAACGGCAAAGCAATGGGCCGTGTGACTCCCGCTGTGCAGGCCCTAGTCTGGCAGGCCGCCAATCAACTTGGCTACCGTCCAAACGCTGCGGCGCGTACCCTTCGCTTGGGGGAGCCACGTGCCGTGGCTCTGGTCGTCCCGCAAGCTGTCAATCCGTTTTTCGCACCGGTTCTGCATGGCGCCACGGTGGAAGCGCGGCGGCGCGGCTACGCGGTGGTGCTGATTGACGCTGAGGACGACGGAGCGTGGCATGAGCGCCTGCTCGATACCCTCTCGCGGCAATCCGTGTCCGGCCTCCTGCTGTGGAGCGCGCTTGATGACACCACTCTGGGTGCCTGGAGAGACCGCATTGTGCTGGTTGAAGACACCCGTTCTGGTGTCCCTTCTGTCCTGCTTGATGTCGAAAGTGGAACGCGCCAGGTGGCGAGTCACCTCCTGAAACTGGGTCACCGGCGTTTCGGTTACTTGGCTGCCCGCTCCCCGCATCCCACTTTCGCGCGCCGGAAGGCAGCCTTTCTTGAAGCCCTGAGGCAGGAGGCGGGCACCTTCGTATGGAACGAAGTTGATGCACCATTTGAATTGGACGCGGCACTGCAGGCGGCGGCAGCGCTTCTGCAAGACCCCCAACGGCCAACAGCCCTCTTTTGCGATGATGACCTGCTCGCCGCTGGTGCTTACAAGGCGGCGCGTTCTCTGGGGTTGCGTATTCCGGCAGACGTCTCGGTGGTGGGCTTTAATGATGTGCCACTGGCGCGCGTGCTGGAACCGGAATTAACGACAGTGGCGGCGGAGCCCTCTGTGCTGGGTGTGCGGGCGGTTGCCACGCTCCTTGATCTTCTCGAGGGGCAAATTGCCGCGCCGTTTGTCTTGGAGACACGCTTGATCGTGCGCGATTCCACAGGCTCACCCCCAGAGTAAAGAGGTCCTTGTTTTCGGAGGGGTCTCAGCGTACAGTCTAGTCACACGTGTGACTTAGGAGGTATGCTCGTGATACTTGCTGCCGGGTCCGTCAACATCGACACCACTCTCTACCTGCCGCACTTCCCCAGTGCAGGCGAAACGCTCCGTGGAATCCCCGCCTCACCCACTCTTGGCGGCAAGGGAGCAAACCAGGCAGCCGCCAGTGCCCGGTATGGCGTGCCCACCACCCTGCTCAGCCGCGTCAGCCACGATGATGACGAACGCCAGATCCCTGACCCCTGACGCGGTCCTCCCTCCTTTGCTGCACCTTCAGCTGATTCGTGACCCTCAATCCCCAACCGGTCAAGCCCACGTGTACCTCACCGCCGCCGACGAAAACCACATCGTCGTGCTACCCGGCGCCAATTACCAGCTGTGCCCCTCCGATATCCCAGACCTGGTGGGCGTTACGCACCTTCCCCTGCAACTGGAGACCCCTACCCCCACTGTTCAGACCCTGGCCCTGATGGGCCGCTCACAGCACGTGACAGTCGTCCTGAACGCCTCTCCCGCGACTGAGGTCACCCCTGAACTGCTCCGTGTCGTTGACCTTCTGATTGTGAATGAAGGCGAGGCGCGTGACCTTGCCCAGACCCCAGCTGAACCCCCCCTGCATCAGGTGGCCGCCACCCTGTGCCGCAGCGGACCCAGTGTGGTCATTACCCGCGGCGCACACGGCAGTCTGGCCCTTCACAACGATCCGCTCATTGATACTTCAGGCTACCCGGTCAAGGCCGTGAGCACGGTTGGTGCTGGAGACGCGTTCACCGGCACGTTCGTGGCGGCCCTGTCTCTCGGTACGCCTTGGGCAGAAGCCCTGATTCATGCCAATGCGGCAGGTGCACTCACCTGCACTCGTCCCGGTGCGCTTGAGGCGCAACCTTTCTGGCCAGAGCTCACCGCTTTTCTGCAGTCTCAAGGAGACCCGAATGAGAAAATTCATTATTGACACCGATACCGGCAGCGACGACGCTGTTGCCCTCGTCATGGCTCTACGAGACGAGACAGTCGATGTCCTGGCGCTCACAATCGTCGCTGGCAATGTCCCCATGAAGCAGGGTGCCCAGAACGCGCTGTATACCGTTGAGCTCTGCGGACGGACCACCCCAGTCTACGAAGGCCTGGCCGCACCGATCATGCGGCCCCTCCAGACCGCGCAGTTCGTTCATGGCGAGGATGGCATGGGTGACCTCGGCCTGCCCCTGTTTGGCCGCGTGCCTGCTGACGGACACGCCGTGGACATACTGATCGACACCATCAACCGCTTTCCCGGCGAAATCACGCTCGTGACCCTCGGGCCGTTGAGCAACGTCGCCTTGGCGCTGCTGCGTGACCCAAGCATTGCCGGCAAACTACACGCCTGCTATGTCATGGGCGGCGTCGGACAAGGCCCCGGCAACATCACGCCTGTGGGTGAATACAACATCTGGGCTGACCCAGAGGCCGCCGACATTGTCTTCAGTGCCGGCCTACCGCTGACCATGATCGGCTGGGATGTGTCCTGGAAGTACGCCACGTTCGCGCCTGATGACGTGCAGCGCCTGCGTGAGATCGGCACCCCCCTCGCTCACTTCTGTGTTGATATTCAAGCGGTTCTGGATGTCTGGGCCAAAGAGAATACTGACATCCCCGGGTTTGATCTGCCGGATCCGATTGCTATGGCGGTTGCTCTTGACGAACGGATCGCCACCACCATTCGTGAACGCTACGTCAAAGTAGAAACCCACAGTGAGCTGTGCCGCGGCCAAACGATGGTCGATCATCTTCGCTCCACCCAGCAACCCCCGAATACCCGTATCGTCCTGGACGCGGACCGCGACCGTTTTATGGCCATGCTGCACCGCGCGGTCGCTCCATCCCTGAGTCCGGCATGACCAGCGATCGCTTCCGCGTCCTGCCCAAAGTTGAACTGCACCTTCATCTCGATTGCTCACTAAGTTTCGGAGCTGTGCGCACCCTCAAGCCCGAGGTGACGTTTGACGAGTACAGTTCCGACTTCGTATCCCCCGCCCGAGTCACTGACCTGGCCGATCTCTTGCGGCGCAATGCCCGCAGTCTGGCACTGCAGCAGAATTCCCAAGGTCTTGAGCTGGCTGTGCATGACCTGATGCGTCAGTTGCGTGAAGACGGCGTCATCTACGCATAACTGCGCTTCGCACCTCTTCAGCATCTTGAAGCTGGACTTCAACCGGAACAGGTGGTGCAGATAGTCAATGACGCGCTGGAACAGGCCATTGTGGACACCGGGGTCGAAGCACGTCTCATTCTGTGTACGCTCCGGCACTTCTCTACAGCAGACAGTTTGCGCACGGCACATCTGGTGCATGCGTTCGAGGGCACTCTCGTGGTCGGACTCGACCTCGCTGGGAACGAAGCTGGCCACAGTCTCGACGCCCACATTGCGACCTTCGACTATGCCCACCAGCATGGCCTGTCCTGTACGGCGCACGCCGGCGAAGCTCTGGGCGCGCAGAGTGTCCTTGAGACGCTTGATCGGCTCAACCCGTCCCGTATCGGCCATGGAGTCCGCAGCATCGAAGAGCCTGCTCTGCTGAACGAACTCAAACGGCGCCACGTGCACCTGGAAGTGTGCCCGACTTGCAACATTCAGATCGGAATCTTCGAATCACTTTCTGCACACCCGGTGGACCAGCTGTACCGGGCCGGTGTTTCCGTCGGGATCAACACAGATACGCGGACCCTGACGCCCACCACTCTCAGCGCGGAGTACGCGCACTTGGCGGCCACATTCTGCTGGACCCACCATGATTTCCTTCGCAGCAACATGATGGCCCTCGACGCCAGCTTCGCTGAACCAGCCGTAAAAACCCGGCTTCAGTCGGTGCTCGAGCGCGCCTATGCCTGAGAGGTTCTGGCAACTTAACGTCAGTAGGCTGTTGAGCTGTGACTGCAAGCCCTATCGCCACCGTTTCCCCTCAGCGTCATTGGTGACGCCTTGCGGCTGTCTCACCGTTTTCCCCTCAGCCAACGTGACGTTCAGAGAACGCCTCCACGAGCGGGGCCTCCAGGTCAGTCACGAAAAGAAAGCGCCAGTGGAACATCAAATTATCTCCGCTTCTCGCCGAAGAATTGCCTCAGCGTGAGCCCCGCCGGGGCTCACGCTGGCTTTTGGACGTTACGGTGCGTCCAGGGCGGCGGGATACAGCACTGGTGGTGGCGGGCGGTTGATGAGCGGGGCGACGTCCTCGACCTCCTGCTTGAGGAACACCGAGAGACGAAAGCGGCCAAGTCCTTTTTCGTGCGCTTGTTGAGGGAATACGACGTGCCAGAGGTCCTTCACACCGAAAAATTGTGGAGCGATGGAGCAGCGCAACGGGAAATTCCCGTGCTCCACACCGTGGAGCACGTTCAAGTGGTTTCCACTGCCCGCGGCAACACCCTCGTGGAAGGGTCACATCGCAGGGCACAGCAACACGAACGGAGCCAGCTCGGCTTCAAACGACGGCGACAAACGCAGGAACTCCTCGCGCTCCACGCCCGAATCTCGAACCTTCACCACCATGCCCGAACAACCATCCCCGCTGTCCTTAACCGAAGCAACCAAACTGCAGCACTGCTCCTCTGGCACGAGGCGCTGCAGCAGGCGGCTTGAGAATCAAATCGCCTGCTGCGCAACTTCGGCCCCGCTGAGATTAAGTTGCCAGAACCCTGCTGCCTGAGGCGGTCGAGTTGTTGCGCGCCTGGAAAGAAGGTCAGGCCAGGCAGCGGGCGCGGCGCCAGTGCAAGGGCGAGCCCTGCAGAAAGGGTGACTTCGCCTTCACGCGTCCGGACGATGCGCCGCCCAACCCCGACTCGCTCCGGAAACTGTTCCACAAGCTGTGCGACAAATCGGGTGTCAGGACCAGCACCATCCACGGGCTGCGGCATACTTACGTCACGATGATGGCGGACTTGGGCGTATCGATCGACATCATTGCCAGGCTGGTGGGCCGTAAAAATTCCGACATCACGCGCGACGTGTACCGGCACCTGTTCGAGGGAAAGAGGCGGTCCAGTCCATGCCGCCCCTGTTCGGGGACGGCGACAGGCAATAGCAGCATGGAACAGAGATAGGAAAGCGCGGCCGCGCTTTCCCATGCCAAGATTAGGCTGAGTGGCCCGTCCACCGCCGCACCGCCCCGACACCGGCCTGTACAGCCTGGGTTGGAAACGCTCGCCGGCCGATCCGGTGGTCCTGAGCGGGCAGCTCAGCGGCGCGATGCTGCTCGAGGCGCTGGCCACCCTGGATGGCCAGGGACTGCTCCGCTGCTCCGGAGAACACGCAGTGACCGGAGCGTTTCATTCTTTTCCCTCGCTCACCCTCCGTTTCACCTTTACAGGAGACTTGATGGACTACCCGTCCGTTCACCGCCTCAGCAGCGAGATGCAGCGTCACCTGCACGGCCAACCTCAACTCGCCCGAACCTTCGCCCAGTGCTTTCCAAACACCCTGGAAACTACGGTCCGCCTGCTGGACGACGGCACCAGCTTCGTGTTCACCGGTGACATCCCGGCCATGTGGCTGCGGGACTCCTCGGCCCAGGTCAGCCCCTACCTGCCGCTCGCCCGCCATGATCCGGACCTGCGCCGCCTGATTTCGGGTCTGATCAGACGCCAGGCCGGGTATCTCGCCACCGACCCCTACGCCAACGCCTTCAACGCCCAACCCGACGGCAGCGGCCACACGGGTGATCTTCCCCCGCAGGGATCCTGGGTCTGGGAGCGCAAGTTTGAGCTGGATTCGCTGTGCTACCCGGTGTCGCTGCTGTGGCGCTACTGGCAGGCCACGGACGACCGCAGCGTGTTCACACCGGGGGTCGTGCGGATGCTGGACATCGTGCTGGGCGTGATGCGCACCGAGCAGCGTCACGAGACCTCGCCCTACCGCTTCGAGCGCCCTGACCCCCTGTTGCCCAGCGACACCCTGCCCCGAGGCGGCCGCGGCTCGCCGGTAGGCTTCACGGGGATGGTCTGGTCGGGTTTTCGCCCCAGCGACGACGCCTGCACCTACGGCTACTTGTTGCCGGCCAACATGTTCGCGGTCGTTGTGCTCGGTCAGCTGGCTCAGATGGCCAAGGAGGTGCTGGATGATCAAGAGTTGGCCACACGTGCCTTGACTTTGCAGGCGGAGATCGAGCGCGGCATCCAGACCCACGGTGTGGTCGAGCACTCTACCTATGGACGGATGTACGCCTACGAAACGGATGGCCTGGGCCATCACCTGCTGATGGACGACGCCAACGTGCCCAGCCTGCTCTCCATACCGTACCTGGGCTACCGCCCGGCCGACGACCCCATCTACCGGAACACCCGGCGCTTCGTGCTCAGCCCGGACAATCCATACTTCTTCCAGGGGCGCCAGGCGGCGGGCGTGGGGAGTCCGCATACGCCGGGCGGGCTGATCTGGCCGATCGCTCTGGCCATGCAGGGGCTGACCTCGACTGATCCGCAGGAGCAGAGCCGTCTGCTGGACACGCTGTGCGCCACCACCGGCGGCACCGACTACATGCATGAGAGCTTCCACCCGGACGCCCCCACCCACTTCACCCGGCCCTGGTTTGCCTGGGCCAACAGCCTGTTCGCGGAGTTCGTTCTGCACGTCAAGGGGCGCAACCTGATCCCGGACGCCCACGCCGGAAGAGCCCTGTGACCGCGCGCCCCTGGCCCGATCTGAGTTCTAACCGGTGTCCCCTGAGCCCGCGCCCGGAGCGCCTGGGCTGGCTGACTCCGGTTTCCGAAGAAGAGCGAAGAGCGCCGTGGGGCGACGGCCCTTCACGCCCGGCTGAACCCCGACGGCTCTCTGTATCTACGCGGGCTGCTCGCGCCGGAGACCGTGCTTGACTTCCGCCGCTATTTCTTCGAGACCCTCGCGCCTAGCGGCCTGACCCGGCCCGGCACCCCGCCCCAGGAGGGCCTCGCTGGGCCCCACCCGGAGGCGGCAGAGGTGCGCGCGACGCTGTTCGGCGAGAGATCGTTCCCGGCGAGCGCTATGAGGCGCTGTGCCGGGCCCCGGAACTGCTGGGGGTGTTCCGAGACCTGCTGGGTCCAAACCTGCACCGCTGCAAACTGATCCGCCACGTGCGTCTTGATTCAAAGGGAGGCTGCGTGGCGCTGCACAGGACTACCGTGACGTCGTGACGCTCGGCCGCTTCCCGCAGCAGGGCGATGGCTGGCGCCAGGACGTGGTGCGGCAGGGCCTGCACCTCATCCAGCACCAGGACACTGCCCTTAAGCCGGTGCAGTTTGCGCAGCCGGCGCGGCTCCCCGGCCCCCAGGACCTCAATGGCCTGCACGGTGGTGGTGACGACCACCGGCGCGTCCCAGTTCTCGGTGGCCAGCTGGAGGTGCGGGGGCTGCTCAGCGCGGCGGCGCAGGTCCAGGGCGCTGTGGGGCTGGTGAGTGGGACGGCCATGACCAGGCGTGAGATCTGCGGCGCGGTGGGCTGCTCTGCCCGTGCCCCTGCCAGCGTCAGGGCAAACGCTGTGGTCGCCAGGGTCTTGCCGCCCCCGGTGGGCACGGGCAGACGGAACAGACGCTGCCCACCGCCTGCGGCGCGCCGTCCCGCCTGCCAGAAGGTCTGGAACACTTCTGCCCGGACCTGCTGCACCACCCGGGCCTTGCGGGCCAGCTGCCGCTCCAGGAACCGCACCGGCCCTCCTCAAAGCGGGAGGCCACGTCCAACAACGTCAGACTGCGCCGCTGGACCGCGCGCTGCGGATTGAGATGCTCCTCGGTGGCCGTCCAGTCGGCGTCCACCAACTGGCTGGTCAGCATGTGGATCATCAGGTCCACCTGCGTGCCGTCCATCAGGTCCAGTCCGGCTGGGGGCACAGCCAGGGCCTGCAGATCCGCGACGGTGGGATGCCCGTCGATCTGTGCGGTGGCCCAGACTTGCCGGGCCGACTGTACCTTGAGGGCGTCCGAGAGGCCTTTGCGCAGATCGTCCTAGGACACTGAGCGGCAGCTGTGCGTGTATGACCTGGAGCGGGCCACAACGACGGTGCTGGGGCCGCTGGAAGACATCTGGCGTGACCGGATCCCGGTGGTGCGCCTGCCGGACGCGACGGTGCTGGCCAGAACCTTGTCGGGATTGCTGGTGCGTTTCGCGCCGGAGGGAGGCGTCCTGGAACGGGTGCGCGTGGGCAAACGGGTGCTGACCTCACTATCGCTGATGGGGGAGGTGGTGTGTTTTGGCACGCAGAGTGCGCAGGTCAGGGCCTGGACGTGGACGGCCCTGCCCGTGGTGGGCGTCGCGGGAGCAAGGGCCTGAGTGGTTCGGCAAGAGGCTTGCGGAAATGAACGTCTACACGACGAACCGCCCCGACTGCCTCAGCGCAGTTCGTCGCTGTGAGCAAACCTATCGCCAACGTCGAGGACAGCATTCATCTCAGCGAATGAGGGGCTGCTGAAGGCAACAGAGAACTGAAAGAGGCCGTGTTCTAGATTGCGTTCCAGCGTGACTGCCTCTGCAACCCGTTCGCCCCAGCCCTGGCTGGCCACCGTCCTCGCCCTGCTCCTCGGTCCATGGGGTGCGCTGTACACCGGTGGCGTCTTTGCCTTCCTGGTTTTGTTGGTGTATCTGGCGCTGCTGTGCCTCGTGGGCCTGCCACCGCAGGGACGCGGCGCGGCAGCGGCGCTGGTGGCCGGCGCCGGCGCGTTTGTCTGGTCTCGTCTGTCACTGGGGGCAAAGTTGCCCCCAGCCCTGCGCCGCTTTGACCGCCTCTCGGTGCCTCAGGCGCTGCTGCTGGGAGTCGTGATTTTTGGGACGCTGCTGCTCATGACCCGCACGGCCGTCACCGTGATCAACTACCGCGGCTACTCGATGGCGCCGGCGCTGATCTCCGGGGACCAGGCCTCGGCGGTGCTGGCGCCGGCGCTGCGCGGCGAGGTGCATCGGGGAGACCTGATCAGCTTCAGATATCCCGGCGCAAAGGCCACCATCGTTTCGCGGGTTGTTGGGGTGGCTGGGGACACGGTCGAGGTCCGGCGCGGCGTGTTGCTTGTGGGGGAACAGGTCGCCGATGACCCGGCCGCGTTCGCGGCGTTGCAGGCCGCCGGCTGCGTGGACGAGGAATTGTTCTTCAACAACCGCGCCGTGGCGAAAAGGCTTGGCGCCGTGGGCGAGGAGGAAGATCCAGCGCCGGTCCCCGTCCCCGTGGGCTCGGTGGCGGTCATCTCGGACAACCGCTCGGACCTGTTCCCAGACTCGCGGGCGTTCGGTTTTTTACCGCTGTCGGAAATTCGCGCCAAGGTGATTGTGTCCCGGCCAGATTACGCGGGCATGCGTCCAGAAGATTGCCTGCTGCCTACGAATCCAAGACGTTGAGCGGCGTCTTTTCAAGAGGTCAGGGTTGATCTCATCGCATTGAAAATACGGGCACCCGGACTGACCCCCGCGGCGCTCAGCGAATCAACAGGGTTGCGGCCACCAGGACCGACAGCAGGGCAGCGACCACATGGTCACCGCCGTTCAGGGAAGGGGTTGGGGCCGGGCGCCGCGGCTAGGGTGGGATTAGCGCGACAGGTAGGCGAGCAGATTGGTGTCCGCGATGCACACCGCGCGGCCCAGGTGACGGGCGTGCAGCAGCCCCAGGCGAATGTGGTTGCGGATGGTGCGGTCCGTGACCCGGGCCATCTGGGCCACTTCGAGAATGGTGTACATGCGTTCGGGAGCGGCCTGCAGCTTGGCTTTTTCACGTGTTCTCCAGAGGGGGCCATATTCAAGACGTCTTGAACGGCCTGGAAACGGGGAGGGTGACTTCGTCTTCACGCGTCCGGACGGTGCGCCGCCCAACCCCGACTCGCTCCGGAAGCTGTTCCTCACGCTGTGCGACAAGGCCGGCGTCAGGACCATCACCATCCACGGACTGCGGCACACGTACGTCACCTTGATGGCGGACCAGGGCATGTCGATCGACATCGTCGCCAAACTGGTGGGCCATCAAAATTCCGCCATCACGCGCGACGTATACCGGCACCTGTTCGAGGGGAAGCTCGAGCAGGCGGTTCGGGCGATGCCCGCGCTATTCAAGAACGGCGTCGGCGACTAGAAGTAGGGGCAGGGAAAGCGCGGCCGCGCGCTCCCTGCCCTTGCCTGTTCCGCGAGTGTTGCCGCAGCGGCGTTTTCCATTCGGTGCCGCCTGTTCTACTGCACACCACGCTTCCACCAGACCGCGCTCCCACCATCAGCGAGTCTGCACCTGACCTCATCCAGACCGAAGCAGTGGTGCCATCACCCATCGGGCGGGGACACAGGCACCAGCCCTGGCCCGAATCGAAGGGGGAAGCCTCTGCGTGCGCTGGCCGCATCACCTGATCATGGGCCGATCACGGGGGCGCCGGAATACGGTAGACGGCTGAAGCGTACACTAAAGTACCGGGTGACCGCGCCAGCTGTCCTGCCCCACCGGGTGTGGGCGGCAACGTGCAACGACTCGGGAAGCAAAGCTCGGAGGCCTGCAAGAGTGCTCGGCACGTACGCCTGGCAATCGGGGGATACATGAAGGTTTCAGCGTTGGGGTGCTGCCTGGCTCTCGCCCTTGCGGCGCTGCACGGCGCGGGAGCGGCGCAGGAGCCGGGGTTGATGCTAGTGAATTTCAGTGTTCCGGAACCCACACCTGTTGGTAGCGTAGGGCGCGCGGCTGCGGATCCGCCTGTCACTCTCTGTGCGCTAGCGTCCGGATCGGGTGTACTCGGAACTGCGCGTGATCGGGCGGTTGTATTTCGACAACGGGGCCAGCAAATCCATCGTGCAGGCCATCGAGGTGAAGTGATGGCCGTGCTCCGCGGAAGCTGACCTGTGGACACCCTGCGCAGACCCTTCTTTCTCGGCGCGGCGCTGTGCCTGCTGCTGGCCGTGCTGATCGAACTGGGCCAGTCCTTCCTGCTCGCGGGCGGGCAGGCGCGGCCGGGCTTCGGCGTGCGCGCCCTGGCTCTGGTCGATGGGACGCTGCTGTATACCGTCTTGCTGATGGGCCTGGCCCTGGTCGTACCGGAGCGCCTCCAGGGCCGTGCGCAGGGCGTCGTGACGCTGCTGCTGTCGCTGCTGCTGCTGCTGGCCGTGATCCTGATGGGCCTCACGGCCTTCGTGGCCCTGACCGTCATGCTGGGGCTGCTGCTGTCCTTCTTCGGCTTTCCCGTGTACCTGGGGCTGTTCGGGCATTTCGACCGCGCCGGCACCGCCGCCACCCTGGCGTTGCTGATGACCCTGAAACTGGGGTTCGTGGTGCTGCTGGTGTTGTCCCAGCCGCGCTTTCTCCAGAACCGCAGCCTGGTCCTGCTGACCCTAACGTCGGTGGTGAGCGGCCTGCTGCTGGCGTGGCTGCACGCCCTGGTGCCGGGCCTGCTCGTCAGCGTGACCGACGCCATCGGCGGTGTGGTGATCGCCATCCTGGCGTTCATCTGGGGCCTGCTGCTGCTCATCGGCGGAGCAGTGTCCACCGTGAAGAGCATCCGCCTGCGGGTGTAGGGATGGCCGGGTAGACGCGGCACCAGGCGATGTCAGTTCGCCCGCGACAGGCCCCTCACCCCAGGGCAGAGGGAACCAGCAGGCCACCGCGCCCGGGACTCTCCCGCCCCATCCTGGATTACGGCCCGCCCTGCTGGATGCTGCACGCCGTCAGCAGGCAGGTCACGATGACCTGAGCGCCGTCACGCGACACGTCCACGGTCACGTCGTGGCGGCCGTCCCTGACTTTCGCCGGTTCCGGATTGCCCTTCAGGTCGCCGTACAGCAGTTGCACCTGAAACGGCTGCGGACTACGCAGGCGCAGGTCACGGGTCACAGCGCTGGTCCAGGGCAGGGCGCGCAGCACGTATGAGCAGCCCTGCCCCGCGGCCAGCGACAGCACCTTCGGATCGGTGCAGGAACCCAGCAACGCCTGGATGTCGCTGTCCTGCACGGGCCGGTGGCGGACCAGCCGCGCCCCCAGCCCCTGGGTCCACGCGGGCGTATCCGGTCGACCATCGGCGTCCGTGGGACCATCCCTGCGGGTGAAGCTCAGGCCCACTGCCACATAGGCCGCGAGGATCAGCAGCGCCAGCAGGACGAAAAACACGCGGGGGCTCACGGCTGGTCCGGAACCCGCAGCATGTCGTCGCGGAACCGAAGGTTCGGACTGATGAATACGGGGGATATGAAGCGTTGACAGACCAGGGGGCCACGTCTGCACGGGCCGAGCGACACGGCGACATCGACCTGGCTGACCTTCGTGACGGGCTGACCGGCTGCCGGGGTGGTACTGATCACCTGTTCGGCGGGCACCACATTCGAATAACTGCGGCCAAGCGTGAACTTCGTGATCCCGGCCTGTTGCAGGGCGATGACGGCTGCCGACGCCGCGCTGCCCACGACGTTCGGCATGGGGAAGCTGGCCGGGCCGCTGGACGCGACCAGGGTCACGGCCGTGCCCCGCGCCACTTTGGTGCCCTGATCCGGCTCCGGGCGGATGACCAGGCCCTGCGCGACGGTATCGCTGTTCTCCTGCTTGGGCGTGTCTACGACCTTCAGGCCGGCCGCCGCGATGAGATTCTGGGCCTCCACGAGGCTCTGGCCCGCCACGATTGGCACCGTCGCCTGCCGGTTCCCGAGCAGGACATACGCGCCGATGCCGCTCAGCAGCACCACGGCGGCCACGATCACCACCCACCACGGGAAGGGCTTTCTGGGCGGGGGCGGGGTTACCTGGAGGGTCACGCTCTGGCCCTGCACCACGTCGTCGGGGGACGTCACGTCCTGCATGTCCAGGCGCAGGATGTGCTGGCCTTCCGGGGCCGTGGGCGGGAGGGTGAACTTCACTGTGTACTGCTGAGTGCCCGCGATCGGGAAGACCCGTTCGGCGTCCCCCTGTACGGTTCCCCAGGCGGCACGGTCAGTGACCGGGGGCTGCCACGTCAGCAACGCGCGCCCCTGGAGGGGACGGCCGCTGACGTTGGTGACCACGAAGGTCGCCTCGCCCTGGCGATCGGGGCTCAGGGTCACGGTGTTGGTCGCGGTGGTGATGGTGAACGCTCCGGGCATGGAGACTCCTGGGGGTAGAGGTTAGATGGGGCCCGACCTGTTCCCAAACACGTGCGGGCTTCCTTCCGAGAGGGCGGAGAACTGGCGGCGTCTGGGCGACGAACGCACACCCGGCGCGGTGCCGGATGTCTGGGGCGGTGGATCAGGACGCCAGGATCTTGGCGATGGCGGCCACGATCAGACCGACGTTCACGGCCCACACCCATGGGCGCAGGTGGGCGAGGTAACCACCGAAACTGCGATCGCCAGCACTCACGGAGGGGGTGCTGCCCGCGCCGCTGGCCCACGACAGAACAGCGATGGCGATAAAGGCCACGCCGAAGGCGACCACGTCCGCGCCGGGCGAGAGCAGCAGCCTGGAGACCCCGCAGGCGGCCCCGGCGAGCAGGATCAGGACGAAGCCGAGCCATACAGGTAACCAGCCGAGGATGGTGTCGAACCGACCGCTACTGGACGTGCTGCTGGTGGACATAACGGTTCCCCCTGTGAAGACGCGAATGGTGGACACAGGCCTCGGAGGCGTCTTCAGGTCATGGGCCTCCCCTCCTGCTTCCTCATCGCCAGCCCCAGGGAATGACCCGCAAGCCCAGCCACACGAAGGCGGCGACCAGCGCCAGTCCGAGCACGACCGTCCAGACGGTGCCCAGGGCGACTTTCGGGCTGTGGCTGCCGCCGACGGCGTAGCCCATGGCCTCCCAGGGGTTGCTGTCGTAGGTGTAGCCCTCGATGCCGTCGGCCATGCTGCCCTTCTTGCTGAAGCCACCGGCGATCAGGCCCGGCACGAACAGCAGCACCATCCACGCCACGTACGACAGCACGAAGAACGGCCCGGCCACGAGGTTCTGCACGACATGCACGAACTCGTGGCCGAACAGGGACGTCGAGGTGTTGCTCATCACACAGCCCTGGGTGAAGGCGTATGTGCCCTTGATGCGGAAGCCTGAGGCGTAGCGGTGTGCTTCCCGGCGAGTCTCGTCACTGTGGTCACCCCACGCGAAGTTGACGAGATGCAGCAGCAGGCCATTGGTGTTGCCGGCCAGGCCCCACGTGACGTTCAGGGGAAAGGTCAGGATCCCCGCTAGGCCGTGGATCCCCCACAGGCCGTTCATGAACCCCACCCCACCGCCCACGACCGTGCTCAGCGCCAGGACGGTCTCCGGCGTGGTCAGCCAGCGGTGGCCCAGCAGGGCGGGAATCGTGTCGATGACGCCGGGCCACAGCAGGAAGGCCCAGCCGATCACGAAGGCCGCCTGCTCCGGGTGAGAGGCGCGGCTCAGCAGGTACGCGATGAACAGCCGCGCCAGGAAGGCCCCGGCGAGCAGCAGCGCGCCTGCCTCCAGGCCACGCAGCAGTGCCCAGCCGGACTGCCCCCTCGCCAGCCCGAGGGCCACGCCCACGACGAAGGCCATCGCCGCCGCGATCAGGGCGGCCGTCAGGGGCTGCATCAACAGACTCCATGTGAGCGTCATGATGTTCCTCCGGGCGTGGGGGCTGGCCACACGACCTCGTGCGTGAGGGCCACGGGTTTTTCCAGCTCGACCAGTTGCTGCACCAGCTCGGCGTAGACGGCGGATTCCGGCGGGGCCAGCACCAGCAGGTGGAAGGCGCGCGGCCCGCCGCTGGCTGTGACGTTCTCCTGCACGTGGAAGCCGCTCACGCCAGTCGCGGCCTCCAGCACGCCGATCAGACCGCGCGCGGTGCCGCGCATGAAGTTCAGCGGCATGGTGCGCGCGATGAGCAGCCGCAGCTGGGTCAGGCCCGGCGCATACTGCTTCTCCAGCGGCCCCGGGCGCAGCAGGCCGTCCAGGTCGAGCCAGCCCGCTAGCCACGGCAGGAAGGCATCGGGCGCGCGGTAGGGGCTCAGCACCGCGTCTACCCCCGAGAGCGTGTCCTCGACTGGCGTGATCAGCCCTTCCATGACGTCCAGGGCGGCGGCCAACGGCTGCCCCGGCTGGGCGGCGCGCTGCATCACTTCGGGCAGCAGGCGTTCAAGGTCCGGTCGCTTCATCCTCGCTGATCACCTCGATGTCGTGCGCACCGGAGCAGAACAGCCACGTGGGTGGCAGCGTGACGGCGTCCGCCCCGCCCTCCTGCACGACCGGTTGGTAGGTTTGCCCGGCGTCGCGGCTGACGCGCAGGCCCCATGGCCCTCCGGCCAGGACGAGCTGTGGCGCGGCGGCCACCGCCCGCACCCGCTCGAAGCGCCGCTGGTCGTTTAGCGGCAGGCCGCTGTCCACCGCTGGCGTCACCCAGGTCGGCGTGCCCGCCGCCAGGGGCAGGTGCGCCACGCCCATGTGGTGCGACGCGGCGTAGGCGGCGTCCGGTGTGAAGGCCAGCGCGAGGCAGCTGCCACCCTGCCAGCCGGCCCTGTGGGTGACCCAGCCCTCCGGGGGATCCTCCTGGCCGCGCAGTTCCCAGCGACGGCAGCCGGGGCCGTCCTCGTCGCCCACCGCCGCCAGGCCCGCCCACAGGAAGGCGCGGGCGCCGTCGCGCTGCACGGCCAGCACCCGCACGTCCAGGGTGGTCAGGCCGATGGAGCGGAAGGACTTGCTACCCCCACCGCCCGACAGGTACACCCCACCCAGCGACTGCGCCGCGACTGCGACCGTCACGTCTCCCTGCGGGTCATGGTACGCGGTCACAGCGTACAGCGGCAGGTTCGGGGTGCCGGGCGTCACGGCCAGCGGCGTCACGCGGGCCTGACCGGGCGCGACGAATACGTCCAGCAGGCCAGTATCGGTGGCGAGCAGCAGCGACGCCTGCCCGGCCCGCGTGACCCACGCGGCGTCCTGCACCTTCACGTCCAGAGTCTGCGGCGGCTGCCAGCTCTCGCCACAGTCGAGGGACACCCGGACGGTTACGCCCTGCGCGGCCGTGTCGCCGATCGCGGCCAGGAACCCGGGCTGCGCCGGGTGTGCGCACACCAGCCGCAGCGTCTCGCCCGGCACGGTCAGCACTGCCTCCCAGCCCTCGCCGTCATTCAGGGAGCGAAAGAGGCGCTCGCCGCATGCGGCGTACCACGTGCCCGGCTGGAAGGCGTCGCGGTCCAGCGAGCGCACCTCACCTTGGGGCTGCTCGTCCACGTACAGGCCGACCCGATCCACCCACGCCACGCCCGGCTCGGCCAGCGCCACGCCGTACACGTCCGAGGCGCGCAGCGTCTGCCCGAAGCGCCAGCCGTGCTCGCTGTGAACGGTGGGCAGCGGGTTAATGGTCAGGCGCAGCCGTTCCAGCACGCTCGCCCGGATCTGCTCGCGGTTCTGATAGCGACGCGCCACGACCCGTGCGCTGACCCGCACGGTCTTGCAACGCGCCCACTGCATGTCGCAGGCGGTGCCCAGGATGCGCCGCACCTCGACGGCCCGGCCGATGTTCCCCAGTACCTCGGGCTGCTGCGCGCCCAACAATCTCTCCGGCGTGAGCTGGGCGCGCTCGCCGGGCGGTACTTCCGGTACCAGCACCAGCCCGACGGTGCCGGGCGTGCCGTGCGCCCACAGCTCGCGCTGCGTGAAGGCCCGTGCCCGCGCCACCGAGCGGGCGTGCGACAGCGCGATGAACTCGTAGTCCGAGGCGGTCACCGCGCGGTGCTGGTGCCGGACGTGCTGGGGACCGCGCACCAGGGCGCGCTCCAGCGTTTCGGCCGCCTGCCCGCCGGACGCGGCGGCCGGGTTGGTGACCATGACGCTGGGCAGCGTGCCCAAGGCGGCGGTCAGGGTGCCGGGGGCCACGTTGCCGTCCTCGCCGCCGCCTCGCCAGTACCACGCGCGCACCTCGCGGCCCGCCTCGATCGGTGGCGCGCTTCCCGACGCGCCGGGCGCGAAGGTCACGCTGCCGGCCAGCCGGTCGGCCAGGTAGGTCTGCGGATCGCCCCCCCCGGCGCTGAAGAACGGCACCTCGCGGGCGATCCGGTACACCTTCCCCTCCCAGGTCATAATCGGCGTGCTGGGCTGCACCTCAGCTGCCCGGGCCTCGACCGCCACGATCAGGTCGGCGCCCGGCACGTCGGTGACCGGCGCGACGATGGGCGGTCGGGCGACCCAGAAGGTGCCGCCCGCCGCGCCCGGGACGCCCAGCAACTCGCCGACGACGAACTCGGCGTGGATGGCGGGCACGTCGATGCCTTCGCTGCCGGCGGGCAGCTCGGCGTCCCGGAGGGTGGAGAACACCGGCGCAGTGCCTGACGTGGACGCTCCGGTGGTCACGCGGGTGCCCGCCGGAATGAGGAGCGCCGCGTCCGACGTGCCGGTGCGGGTGAAGCGCAGCGTGACCCGCGCGGCCGAGGGCGGCAGCATCACCACGCCCAGCAACCTCAGGAACTCCACGTAGGCCCGCTGCGGCAGGCGGTTGAGGCGATAGATCATGGTGTCGGTCAGGAACGCGAAGGCTTCGAGCAGCACCGTGCCCGGCTCGCCGGCCGAGAAGTCGGTCCAGCCGGGAGCGCTCTGACGCGCGCGCGCAATGGCCGCCTCAAGCAGCTGCTCGAAGGTGCGGTCATCCAGGTTCGGCGGGGGCAGCGCCATCACGTCCCTCCCGCCAGGTTCAGCCGCAGCTGGAGTTCGTCCTCGTGCAGGGTCGCGCGCACGCGGTAGCGCAGGGTCACGCGCAGCACCTGCGCCGCGTCGGGATCGCGGCCGGCGTCCAGGTACAGGATCTGGGCGCGCGGCTCCCAGCGCTCGATGGCCTGCCGGACGTAATGGATGGCCAGCCCGGCAGTCGTGTCGTCGTTCGGCGCGAACATCAGCCGGGGCAGATGGCAGCCGTAGCCGGGCCGCATGACCCGCTCGCCGGGCTGGGTGGAGATCAGCAGCAGCAGAGCCTGGCGCACCAGCGCCGCGCCGCGGGCCATCTGCACGCCTCCGCCCGGCGCCAGCCGCAGCCCCGGCCCGTCCGCGCTCGCCTCGCCGACGTCCAGATCCGGATGCACAAAGTGCCAGCCCTGATCCGGCGCGGTCATGAACGCTCCTCCAGCAGGTCCTGGCCGGGCTGCCGAACCAGATATTCGACCACCCCGGGTGGCGTGCCGTCGGTCAGGCCGCGCACGCTGTCCAGGGCCACGCGCTTCCCGTTGATGCGCAGCAACGCACTGTAGCCCTGTTTCACCTTCAGCGTGCGCTGGCAGGGCTTGATGCCCACGCCGTAGTTCGGACACAAGCGGATAGGCCGGCCCTCGGGGTCGTCGTCCACCAGCAGCGGCTGGCCCTCGACGTACACCAGTGACTGCGACGCTTCCAGACCCACCCGGCCGATCTCGTGCGCACAGACCAGCGTTGCCTTGACGGTCAGGAGTTTCATCATGCCCTCTCGAAGTTGATGCGCTCGCCCCGGATCAGGACTTCCTGCCCCGGCGCTTCCAGCACCAGACGCTTGCAGGCGTGCACCCGCAGGCCCTCCGGCGTGAGCTCCACAGCACTGCCTTGGCCGTCCTCCAGGCGCAGCACTCCGGCCGCCGCGTCCAGCACGACCTGCTGCCCGGCCGCCGTGCGCAGTGTGTAGCGCCGGGTGGACCCGCCCTCGATGCCGCTGTCGGGCATGCCCGCCGCACCGTACAGGCCGCCCAGCACCACCCCGGAACTGCCGTCGCCGGCGGGCAGCAGCACCAGCACTGTGTCGCCCACGTCCGGCAGGAGCATCAAGCCCCGATCTGGTCCGGCAGCGAGGCTCAGCACATGGAGCCACCCGCTCTCCAGGTCGCCCTGGGCGGGCAGCGTCACGCGCACCCGCCCGAGCGTCTCGGGGTCGTCCACCTGCGACACCACGCCCAGGGTCGCGCCCGGCACTGGCGGGGCGGGCGACGGCGGGGGCGCGCTGCTGAACTCGGTGACGAAGCCCAGTCCCGCCTCGACGCGGTGCGTGACCTCGGTCAGGACGAAGTCATCGTCCAGGCCGTCGCCCAGATTCTCCAGGCGTACGCCGCTGCCCGGCATCAGGCGCGGGTCGCCCGCACTCACGCCCCGGCAGGTGTGTGCGGCACCCGCACGCCAGTCCAGTTCGGCCTGGGCCAGCCACTGCGCCTCCTCGTCATTCTCGGCCGGCACGCCCACGATCTGGCGCGCACCTCCACCGGCCCCGGCGCGGCCCTGCACAGCCTGGACGGTCAGGGCGTTCCAACCGCGCACCTCCACGGCGTCGTCGGCGGGATCGGCGCCCCGTTGCACGTGCACCTCCAGCAGGTTCTGGCCCAGCCGCAGCGTGGTCACGGTGCCGTCCCCGGCCGGCCCCATGAAGTCGAGGGTTCCGCCCTGCACCCGGAAGGCCCGGCCGCTGCGTTCACTGAGGCGCCGCAGCACGTCGAAGTCCGACTGCCGCACCTGCGCGCTCCACGTCCGGGTCAGGGCCGGCACGTCGAGCTGCACGCCCAGCCCCAGCCCGGCAGCGAGTTCCTCCGCGAGGGAGCGCAGGTTCTGGCCGGCGCGCACCTGAGCGGTCTGGCGGCGGCGCAGGCGCTGGAGCGGGTCATAGGCGCGCACGCGCACCTCCCGCGTGCCGCCCGCCAGGAATTCCACACCCACGGCCGAAACCTCGCCCGTGAACACCGCCGGCCCGCCGTGCGCGTCCTCGACCCCCAACGGGTCGCCGGGCTGCGCGGGCAGCGGGCCCGGCCCGCGCAGCACCAGTTCGCAGACCGCCGGCAGTGACAGGCGCCGCACGACCCGCAGCGCATGCACCGCGCCGTCCCAGACCTCCAGCGGCTGCCCGCCCAGCCGCACGCGCAGGGCCGCCGGCCTCGTCATGGTGTGCCCCCGGAAACCGTGGCGTCCAGCCCGCCGGACACGGTGAGGGACAGCACCTCGGGCAGGTGCAGCAGTTGCCCGGCCACCAGGCCGAAGGGACTGGCGAGGTCGTTGACGGCCGCGATGGCGCGCCACGCGGCCGGGTCACCGTAGACCTGGGCGGCCAGCGTGTCCAGGCGGCTGCCCACCTGCACCCCGTCGCCCTGCACGGTATAGACGTCCGCAGGCGCGGCCTGATCGGCCCCGGCGAGCGTCAGGGCCGGCCAGCGACCGTGGATGGGCGTGACCGCCGGATCGGCGCTCGTGGCGCCTGGCGCCTGCTCGGGCACGCGGCGCAGACGCAGGTGCAGCCACGAGCGCTGTGGCGCTCCGCTCGCAGCGAACTGCTCGAAGCGCTCGCCGACCGCCAGGATCACGCCTGGCACGTTCCACGACTTGCCCCACAGGAAGCGCACGCGGGCCAGGGCGGGTGCGCGCCCCGGAGAACCCTGCTCCTCGGCCAGCTGCCACAGCGGGCGCGTCAGTTCGCGCACGTCCGTCACGCGCTGCGGCGGTTCCTGCACGGAGGTGTCAAACAGCAGTTTCAGCTCCAGTTCGGTCACGCCGCCCCCCAACGCCAGCAGCGGGTCGTCGCCGTGCGCTCGGCCGCCCAGCAGCCCGCCCACCGAGCGGCCCGACCCCACGCCGGCCTGCCGCGTCACAGTCAGCAGTTCGGGGTTCAGCAGGCATGACACCCGTTCGTTCGTGGCCTCGATCAGGAAACTCACCCGTTCCACCGTTCACCTGCCTGTTCGCGTTCCAGTTCCCGCCAGCGTTCCTGTTCACGCTGCGCCGCGTGCCACAGCTCCAGCGTGTCCGGCGCGGCAATGGGGAGTTCAGGCCAGTTGTCCGCAGAAAAGTGGTCGCAAGCGGCCGGCCATCCGAACCCCGACGAGGTGGAGACCGCCGCGGGGAAAGTCAGGGTGGGTTCCGCGCTGGTGGGCGTCCGGGGCCGCTCTGGGGGCCGCTCCAGCGTCGATTGTGATCGGTCCGGCCATGTGGGTGCCACCGGGCTCGCCCTATCCGGCGCGGCGGACAGCCACGGAGGAGGCGCCGTAGTCGGGGCCGCTTCGGGCCAGTGGGACGATGCGGACTGAACAGTGGGCCTGACCTCGCGCACCTCGGTACGGACGACGGGCGGCGGGGGTGGACGCTGCGGGAAGACTGGCCGAGCTTCCGTGTTTGGGGGCCGCGCGGAGAAGGTCAGGACGGGCGACGTTTCATGACGGCGCGGCGCCGTACTATTTCCGGCTGACGATGCCGGGATGGTGGGGCGCGCCGCGCTGAAGGTCGGGGGACGGTGCGGCTCCACTGTACCTGACGCCGTTCTCCCTACCCCAGCCTGCGTCCACTCCACCCCCGGCGCGGCGCGGACACGCTCCAGCCAGGCCGCAGGCGCATCAGACGGCGCTGGGCCGTCCGGCACGTCCTCCCATGCCTCCAGGGCGCGCACGGCTTTCAGCGCCCAACGGCGCAGCCACCGCCGCACAGGTCTCGGGGGACGGGGCACCCTCATGCGCGCTCCAGGGTGTCGAAGACCAGCGTCAGGTGCTCCAGCGCAGCCTCCTGGCTCATGGCGTCCAGCACTGCACCGCGCCACTGCGATGGCCAAGCATTCACGAGGTTCCAGCGCATGACCTCTTGCGTGCCTTGCGCGTCGAGCATCAGGATCGAGACATTCTTGCGCACGACCTCGCCCTGCACGGCAGCCATCAACCAGTCCCACAGCTCGCGGGACTTCGTGAGACCATACTTCAGTTCCACATCCGCGTACTCCACGCGGCCCGGCAGGGCGCGCGCCACCTGGCCGTTCCCACCTTCACGGTAGCGGATCACGCCCACGCGCACGCCCAGGCCGCTGCACTGCGTGAAATGACCCTCGACCACACCCTGGATGACGATCTTGAAGTTGTAGCTTCGGTAAGGATCCTGAATGTCTGGCATGCTCACTCACCCCGTCCTTCAGTGTCGCTGCGCTGATCCATCTGGCTGAGGCGGAACACGATGAACTCCGCTGGCTTCACTGGGGCCACGCCGATCAGCGTGACCACCTGCCCGGCGTCGATCACCTCCGGCGGGTTGGTCTCACGGTCGCACTTGACGAAGAACGCCTCCTGCGGCGTGCGGCCCATGAGCGCTCCATCCCGCCACAGCCGCAGCAGGAAGGCATTGACGTCGCGGCGGATCGACTTCCACAGCGTCTCGTCGTTCGGCTCGAACACGATCCAGCGCGTGCTCAGGGCAATGGACTCCTTGATCATGTTGAAAAGCCGCCGGACGTTCAGATAGCGGAACTCGCTGGCACTGTCGGCGACCGTGCGCGCCCCCCACACCCGCACGCCCTCATTGGAGAAGAAGCGCACGCAGTTCACGCCGTGGCTGTTCAGCTGCTCCTGCTCGGCCCGCGTGAGGTGGTAGCTCAGATCCAGCGCCCCACGTACCGCCTCGTTGGCCGGGGCCTTGTGGACGCCGCGCGTGGCGTCGGTGCGTGCCCAGATGCCCGCCATATGGCCACTCGGCGGGACGTCGATCAGCTCGGCCGGATTGCCCGGATCACGCACCCGCAGCCATGGGAAGTACACCGCGCCGTAGCCGTCGTCGGACTGCCGGGGCCGCAGCCCGCGCAGCTCACCGGGCGCGGCCCGCGCGCTGTCCTCTCCAGCCGTCGCGCCCTCTCCCACCCGGGCCGCCAGGAATGGGCGGGCCACCTGGGTCAGGGCCATCACGTCAGGCACGTCGTGTGGGGCGTCCAGAATGGCCACGCGGTCGCCCAACGTCTCGCAGTGGGTCAGCAGGGCGTCGTAACTGGCCGCGTCGGTGAAGCCTGGCGCCGCCACGATCGCTACATCGTCGCGCTGGGCAACGAGGTTCAGGGCCGACCCCAGGTCGCGCGCCGGGCCAGTATTCACCACGTAGCAGCGCTGTCCGCCGTTTTGGAAGAAGCCGAATACAGCCTGCGACAAATCGGTGGCCGCCTGCCCCCCAGCGGCGTATACGCGCCGGAATTCAGACCAGTTCGTGACCGCGCGGATATCCTGCGACAGCGCTCCGGCATCTGGCGCGACGCCGATGAAGGCGGCGGTGCTCGTCCCCACCGCCTCAATGGGCCGTGGGCCACCTGGCACTTCCTCGACATAGACATCCGGCGCAAGGTAATTCGGCATGGACACTCCTTTGTTCAGGGACACCAGCGG
This sequence comes from Deinococcus humi, assembly GCF_014201875.1. NCBI lineage: Bacteria > Thermotogati > Deinococcota > Deinococci > Deinococcales > Deinococcaceae > Deinococcus > Deinococcus humi. The sequence goes on from NZ_JACHFL010000006.1 coordinate 82,422, forward strand.
ACGGGAAGGGCAGGCGGATCAAGCGGTTTCCTCAGGGGGCGGCACCTGCACCGGCCACGGCGTCTCTGGACCCGGTGGCCGGGCAAGCACCTCCTGTGTCCGCCCACCGATCACGGCGGTGACGTGCAGGGTGTCTTCTGGCCGGGCCGACAGCTCAAAATGCCCGGCCAGATTCGTGTACAGCGGTTCGGGCGCGCCCTCCAGCTGTACGCGCGCACCAGCCACGGGTTCGCCCTGCGTATTGGTGACCGTGCCGCGCCGCCAGATCTGCCCGGAGGTCTGCACGCTGAGCACGTGTTCGCGCGCCAATGGGGCAGTCGGCTGCTCCAGCGGCACGCTGACTGGCACGATCAGCCAGAAGGCCGGCTGAGGCGCCCAGCCCAGGGCTGACCACCACTCCGGTGCGATGTCGCCCAGCTCGACCTGGACGTCCGGGTCCTGCATGGCACTGACCAGCAGCCGCCCCAACAGCATGTGCGCCTCCGGCGTGGCGGACATGCAGGTCACCAGGTAACGCAGTCGGAAGCGCAGCGGCGCGCGGGTCAGGGTGCGTGGTGGCGGGTATGGCAGGATCGCCAGCAGGCTCAACCGCACGGCCAGCGTGCCGTCCTGCGCGGCGTCACCAGCGAACACGACCGCACCGGCTCCCTGCATGGTGGCCCAGGTGGTCAGACGCTGACTCACACCATCGAACATGTCTTCCTCCGACTCGGCCAGCTGGCCGACGGGAACCACGGCGTCACGCGCACTGCTCCAGCACCCTGCCGGGGCCTTAGGCGCGTTCGAGAGCTAGGCGGATCATCTGGGCTCATGCAGAGTCTCCAGGACAGGGGCTTGGAGGTGGCCCCGTCACCACAACGTGCTTCGCCAGGAGAGGCCCATTGACCGTCCGCAGGTCGAAGTTCCTGCATTGTAAGGAATCATGCGGGATCAGACCATGATCGTCGGCAGGTCGGCTGCCGGACTCGTGATGCCATAACCCCCCTTTCGGAAACGCCGGAGGATCTTGAATTATCCGGTTGGGCACCGCTGCGCCTTGCAGTCTTGCCGCTGGCCTGCCGAGCCTCGGTGAGTACGACGCGTTCGTCCTGTGCCATCACCTCGACCGGAGATCGCGGAATGTGCCCTCAGCGCCGCTCCCTGTGTTACTGCACACACGCTGGTCGCCTAGATAGCAAAAAAAGAAACCTCGTCGTAGACGAGGTTTTGCTGGTGTGCCCGAAGGGATTCGAACCCCTGGCCTTCTGATCCGTAGGTGGAAGCTCCAGTCAACACAATGATGCTCGTTGCTGCCCCAGCCCCGTCCTTGTCGCATTTTGCGGCCTTTGCCAAGAGGCGTTTGGTTCCCGATGGTTTCCCCTGATGCCTGCGCCCGTAAGGCACGCGCAAGGCACAGCTTGTGTCGGAGCACACCCAGGTTGCCTCAACTGCACGGTGCAACAACCTGCTTGAGCAGTCTCACCACCCAACACGACAACACGAACGACCACAACTGGGCTTCAAGCGACGACGGCGGGCCCAGGAGTTCCTTACCCTGCACGCCCGAGTCTCTAACCTTCACCAGCACACCCGAACCACCGTGCCCGCCTCAGTCGAACGAGGCCACTTGATGGACGCTCTGCAGGTCCGGGATGAAGTGGTGCAGCGGGCAGCCTGAAGTTCAGTTGGCTTTTCCGCGAACACTGTCCTGCTCGTCGATGAAGTTGCCAGAACCCGGGAACGCCCCAGTTCCTTACCGCGTCCAGCCATGTTCATAGCAGTACGCCCAGGTCTCGCCTGGCTCGGCACTGCGGATGACCGAGTGGGCCTCGGTGCGGGCGTGCCGGGTGGCGTGCCGGTTTTTCGAGGAGTCGCAGCAGCCCACATGTCCGCAGGTCATGCAGGTGCGCAGGTGAACCCAGGTGTCGCCCGACGCGAGGCATTCCAAGCACACGTCGGCCTCGGGAATGACTGGCCCGGGCGCTGCGCGGGCGTGGTCGCACTGCGCCTGCTGCTCGGGGGTGAGGCTCACAGCAGGACGCTCGGCGAGGTGCCGGGCGATTTCGGCCCGACTGAACTCGGGCGGCGTGAGCAGGTCCAGAATGCCGGCGGCGACCTCCTTCCGCGGCGTGAGGACGTGCCGCGCTCCCAGCGCCCTCAGGTGGTTCAAGTCGTCGGGCGTCTCGGCCCGCGTGATGATGGGAAGTTCCGGCGCCACCGTCCGGGCCACGCTCACCGCCCGGGCCGTCATCTCCGCGTCGTCGTCCGCGATCACCAGGGCGCGGGCCGAGGCGAGTCCCAGGTCCCGCAGCAGCCCCGCGCGGGTGTAGTCAGCGATCAGGACGGGGGCCCCACGACCCGAGAGTTCGCTCGCCCCGTCCGGGCTGCGGGTGATGACGCTGTACGGCACTCCGGCACGAGAGAGGGCCCGGGCGGCGAGGCGGGCATGCGCCCCATACCCGGCGAACACCACCCGTTCCGAGACGGGCAGCGTGGCCTCATGACTTTCCCCGGACGGCTCCCCCACCTGAAGGTCGGGCGAGGGAGCCTGTGGCAGCCGCCCCACCAACGGCGCGGCCAGGGCAGCCAGCGCGGGGGTCAGCACCATCAGGAGCACGGTCGCGGCGATGAAGACTTGCGTCCCCTGTGCGCCCAACCCCGCGAAGCTCAGGCCCTGGGCCGTGCCCGCCGCCGCCAGCACGAACGAGAACTCGCCCACCTGCGCAGTCAGGAGTGCCACCGGCAGGGCCACCCGGGGCCGCTCGCCCAGCAGTCGAACACTCAGGGTAGTCACGGCCGCCTTGAGCGCAGCGATCAGGAGCACCGCCCCCAGTACGGCGGGCAGGTTCGCGAGCAGGAAGCCGGGGTCCAGTTGCAGCCCTACCGATAGGAAAAAGGCCGCGCTGAACAGCACCTGAAGGGGCAGAATCTCACCCAACGCCTGCATCCCGTAGCGGCTCTCACTTACCAGCAGGCCCGCCAAGAAGGCCCCCAGCGCGAGGCTTACCCCCGCCACTGCGGTGAGGCTCGCCGTGCCGAAACATAGGGCGACCACCGCGAGCAAAAAGATCTCGGTGCTGCAGGTGCGCGCCACGACCTCCAGCACGGGAGGCACCAGGCGCCGGGCCGCAATGAGCACGAAGGCGATGATCCCGCCCGCCTTGGCAAGGGCGAGGGCGATGCCGCCCAGCCCGCCCCCCTGCCCGGCCAGCATGGGAATCAGCAGCACCATCAGCACCACCGCAAGGTCCTGGAAGATCAGCATGCCTAGGGCGACCTGCCCGGTGCGCGCGCCCGTCTCGCCCCGCTCGCTCAACAGACGCATCACGATGGCCGTGCTCGACAGGGCGACCAGGCAACCGGTGAAGACGGCGTCCTGCCATCCCACACCGAAGGCGAGCAGGGCCCCCGCGACGGCGGCGACCGTGAGGCCGGTCTGAAGGCCGCCCCCCAGGAAGATCAGCCGGGCGATCCGCGCGAGCCGTTCCAGGCTGAACTCGATCCCAATGGTAAAGAGCAGCAGCATGACGCCGATTTCGCTCGCTGCGGAGATTAACTCGGGGTCGCGGATGAGGCCCAGCGCGCCCGGCCCGGCCAGCACACCCGCGAGCAGGAAGCCGATGATGGGGACCAGCCGTGCTCGGAAGGACAGGTAGGCGGCCAGGGCCGAGACCAGCAGCAGCAGGGTGAGGTTCAGGAGAAACTCGGGGGGTCCGGTATGGACGGGCCCAGCTTCCGCCGCGAGGGCCGTCCCGGCCCCCAGCACGAGGGCGGGCAGCACGGGAAGCAGACGTGACATGGGGTAGTGTGGCACGCCCCCGGACTCCGCGCCAGGCAGGGCGGGTTGCTTCGCGCGTAACGGAGGGAGGAGGCCCGGACCTGCTGTTCGAGGGGGCGGTGGTCGGGAGTTGCGACAGGCAGGCCTGTAGAGGTTCCTTCGGGTCATTCCTGGTGCCAGCAGGCCACTTAACACGTACGTCTTGAGGGTTGGAGCAGTGCGGAGCCGAGAAAAATGGCGGCGGCATCTGTAGATGCCGCCGCCATCACATTGGCCACAACTGGGGGCCACTCCCAGCAGGAGTGGTCCCGGTGCCCGACCCGAGGCTACTGGGCGAACTTCAAGTTCGCTCGGTGCCGTCTGCCAGCTTGACCACAAGTTGACGGCAACTTCCCGCCCACGCCCCGGCTGGACGACCTCGCCGTTCGACCCGTGGCGGGGCGTAGGGTGGGGGCCGCATGTCAGCCCCCCGCCGAGAAATTCCGCTTCACATCGTCGGTGCCGTGGCTCTGGCCCTCCAGGGCATCTACATCTCCTCGTACGGCCCGTCGTATCCCCAGCTCCTCAAGCACTTCGACCTCTCCCAGGCGGAGGTCGGCCTGATCGCCAGCGCCAATTTTCTCGGGTCCACCCTCGCCGTCCTAAGCGCGACGTGGCTGATCGGGCGTCTGGGCACGCGGCGCGTCCTGATGATCGCGCCGCTCCTCCTCGCGCTGGGGGCCAGCGGGATCGGCCTCGCCCCCAGCTGGAGCCTTGCCCTGCTGTTCGCCCTCATTGCCGGGGCCGGGGCGGGAGGGGTCACCAGCGGCATCAACATCTCGCTGGCCAGCCTGCCCGACCGTTCCGCGCCCATCCTCAATGCCGTCAACGCCATGTTCGGGCTGGGGTGCGTCCTCGGGCCGCTCCTGGTCGCGCTGCTTCCCGGTGGCGCCGTCCGCTGGCCGTTCATCGTGGTCGGCGGGCTGGCCTTCGTCGTCCTCGCCTGTGCCCGCCAGCTTCCCAGGGTCACGCCGGCCTCACCTCCCCGGGACACGGCGGTCCGGGCGAAGCGCGGCATCACCCTGTTCACGGTGCTGCTCGTCCTGTACGTGATGACCGAGGTCGGGGCGGGAAGCTGGATGACCACCCACCTCGCCCCGGGGCTGGGCGCGAGGACCGCCGCCGCGCTGGCCAGCGGCTTCTGGCTGGCCTTCATGCTGGGCCGTTTCGCCGGGGCCCCACTGGCCGGGCGCTTCCCACCCCAGATCCTGGTTCCGGGAGCGGCTCTCGTGGCGGTCCTGGCGACCGGACTCGCGGCCCTGCCGGGCCTCCAGGTGCTCGCCTACGTCCTGTTGGGCTTCGTCCTGGGTCCGATCTTTCCCACGACCGTGGCCTGGTACGGGCAGCACCTCACGCCCCGGCGGCTCCCCATCGCTCTGGCCGGGGGCTCCCTCGGTGCGGTGATGGTGCAACCCCTGATGGGCGCCGTGGTGAACAGCTTCGGCGTCTCGGCCATCCCCGTCACGTTGGTGACGCTCGCCTGCTGCACGCTGGCCCTCTCAATGTGGGTCCGCTGGTTCCAGGGGGGAGTTGAGGCCGACACGGCGACGACCTGAGGGGCCGTGTGGGTCTGGCCGGGCTCAGGCTGAGACCGGGGCCACCTCGCAGTCCGACGACGGGGATGCCGTGTGGCGGGACAGCAGGCGGTACGACCGCGACCGCATGGCGAGCAGGGTGACGCCCAGACCGACCAGCCCGGCCACGGTGAACAGCAGCGCGAGACCGCGGTCGGGGCCGGTGCCAAACCAGCCGCCGATCAGATCCACTCCTGCGCCCGTCGTCATGAAGGGGATGAAGACGAAGTGCGCGACGGGGCCGATCACGAAGGCGGTGATGGGCGGCCCATAAGTCACGAACAAGGCACGTCCTCTCCCGCACCAGGCTTCACCATTCACTTTATCTATTTCAGACCTGAGTGGTCCCTGACCTTGACAGACTGTTTCTATGACCATATCTCACCTTCCCACCCTTCTCCTGCCAGGCGGCCTCTGCGTCCCCGTGCTGGGTCAAGGCACCTGGAACATGGGTGATGATCCTGCCCGTAGGGGCGAGGAATTGCGTGCGCTTCAGACCGGCCTCGACCTGGGTCTGACCCTGATCGACACCGCCGAGATGTACGGCAACGGGAATTCGGAGCACTTGGTCGGTGAAGCGATCCGAGGTCGCCGCGACGAGGTGCTGTTGGTGAGCAAAGTGCTGCCGAGTCATGCCTCGCGTCAGGGTACAGTTGAGGCCTGTCACGCCAGCCTGCGCCGACTGGGAACGGATTCCCTCGACCTGTATCTGCTGCACTGGCGCGGACGTGTGCCGCTGGCCGAGACTGTGGAAGCTCTGGAATCACTACGCCACTCAGGTGACATTCGGGCTTGGGGCGTGAGCAACTTCGATCCCGACGACCTGCTTGAGCTGGCCAGGGTGCCAGGGGGTGACCAGGTCGCCACCAATCAGGTGCTGTACAACCTCACACGCCGGGGAATCGAGTTTGACCTGCTGCCGCAATCGCAGCAGCGGGGCCTACCGATCATGGCTTACTCCCCCGTCGAGCAGGGTCGCCTCGCCGGCAATGCGGCGCTGCGGATGGTTGCGGTCCGTCACGGTGTCAGTGAGCTTCAGGTTGCCCTGGCCTGGGTTCTCCGCCAGCCCGGCGTGATCGCCATCCCAAAGGCGGCGCAGGTTTCCCACGTTCGCGAGAACCACGCTGCCCTGGACTTGAAGTTGACTGAGGACGATCTGGTGGCGCTTGACCAGGCTTTTCCACCACCTCGTCAGGCTCAGGCACTGGAGATGCTGTGACCAGATTTTTACAAGAGCCAGCGTCGTCCTGAGCCCTCTCTAACGAGCAGCTGTAGGAGGACCAGCGTGGAGGGTCTCAGGAGACTGCTGGGGCAGGCGACGCTGGATGGTCAGGGTTCTGAAGCGGTGCGTCACTCGTGTACTTCTGGCTACGCCTGGCTCAGCAGGTCGGGCAGGCCAATTTTGCCTCGCTGCCGCAGATACCTGCAGCATGCTCACGCTGCTCGCTGGGCTGCACATCGTCGAGGCGTAGACCTTCACTCAGCCGCTCGAGGTGGAAGGCGCTCAAGTTCAGGCAGGTGTATCGCCCGTCCAGCAGCAACTCCGCCACACCTCACCCAACCCTAGAGGTGCTTGACCTCCGGGGTTGTTCCAGACTCTTGACGCTCCCGGAGCCCACGCCCAACACCGCGCAATGTGCCGACGAGCGCACTGAGCGCTAGATTCACGTCGTCGTCCCGAAGCAGGCCAAGCAGTTCCAGGGTACTGACCCGTTCTTTTTCGCGTACCCGGCGGGCACCCTCCTGAACGCCGTCACTCACCGCTCCGAGTACTGTCTGTAATGCGACCGGCTCGACACCGCCGAACGCCCGCAGCAGTTCCAGCAAGCTGCGAATGCTGCGCACCGCTCCAGGTTCGTTGAGGGCCGTCAGGGCGTGCCCGGTCAGGGCGCTGCCGCCGCGCACCACGTTGGTCAGGCCCTCGGTGAGGCCGTGCTCACGCAGCACCTCCAGCAGTTCCAGCGCTTCGAGCAGCGCGTCGGTGTGCCGGGCCGCTCCTTCTTCCAGACGTTCGGCTGCGGTCGGGAGCCTGGGTTCATAAGTCAGCGGTTTGGCCATGGCACTCCTCTCAATGGGTCGATCTCGGATCGGGTCGGGGACGTGAATGAAGGGCACCCACGGGTGCCGGCAGGATCAGTCGGCCCCCGCGTTCTCCAGCATCTCGCTGGCGATCTGCGGCAGGTCCGGCAGGTCGCCGGGGAAGGTGTAGTCCGCGCGCTGCCACTTGCGCTCGACCTCTACACCCCGCTGGGGGGTCGGGTGGCCGTAGCGGTGGTTGGTGCGCGGCAGGGGCGTCGTTCCGTCAAGGCTCAGCACTTCCATGCGCACGGCGGTGTCCTTGTAAGCGGGCGTATGGGTGCTCAGGTCGGCGTGGCTGCCGGTCAGTCGGTTGACCGCCTGGGCCGCATCCTGGGTGTTCATCGGCATGTACAGCTGACGCCCAAACACCCGGTTGGTGACGAGCACCGAAAGGCGGATCGCGCCGTGCCGCGAGACGAGCCGCACCACGCTGCCATTTTGCAGTCCGCGCTCCTGGGCGAGTTCCGGCGAGACTTCCAGGAAGGTGCCGGGAACCTTCTGCGTGGTCCCTGGAGACTTGAAGGTCATGTTGCCCTCATGGAAGTGCTCCAGCATCCGGCCGTTGTTGAAATGCAGATCGTACTCCAGGTCCGGGGGCTCCACCGGCGGCACCCACTGCGCCGGATAGAATCGCGCCTTGCCGTCGGGAAATGGAAAGCCATTCACAAAGAGCAGCGGGCTGTCGCTGCCGTCGGGATGAACCGGCCACTGCAACGATTTGAACCCTTCCAGGCGCTCGTATGTGACGCCCGCGTACAGCGGCGTCAGGCTGGCGATCTCGTCCATGATCTGCGAGGGGTGGGTGTAGTTCCACCCGGCGCCGAGTGCGTTGGCGACGCCCTGAATGATCTGCCAGTCGGGCCGGCTCTGGCCCAGCGGCTCGAACACCTGATAAAGCCGCTGGACGCGCCGCTCGGTGTTGGTGAAAGTTCCGTCTTTCTCGAGGCTGGGGCTGGCCGGCAGCACCACGTCGGCGAAGCTGGCGGTGTGGCTGAAGAACACGTCCTGTACCACGAAGAAGTCGAGCTTCTCGAGCGCCGCGTCAACGTGGTTGGCGTTGGAGTCGACGATGCTCATCTCCTCGCCTTTGATATACATCCCCCGTAAGCTCCCAGCGTGAATCGCCTCGACCATTTGGTGGTTGTCGAGCCCCTTGTTGGTCGGGAGCGGCACACCCCAGGCGGCCTGGTACTTGGCGCGCACTTCCGGATCGGTCACCCGCTGGTAGCCAGTGACCCGGTCGGGCATAGCGCCCATGTCGCTGGCGCCCTGCACGTTGTTGTGGCCGCGTAGTGGGTAGGAGCCGGCGCTGGGACGCATGTAGTTCCCGGTCAGCAGCAGCAGGTTACTGATGGCGGTGCTGGTCTCGCTACCCCCCATCTGCTGGGTGACGCCCATGGCCCAGAGAATGCAAGTGCCGTCGGCGGCGACGATCTCCTGTGCGATCTGTTTGAGCTGCTCCTGGGAAATGCCGGTCACGCCTTCGGCGTACTCCAGCGTGTAGGCCTGCAGGGTATTGCGGAAGGCGTCAAAATCGTTGACCCACCGTTCGATAAATGCCTGCTGTTCCAGACCCTGATCGAGGATGTAGCGGCTGACCGCGTTCAGCCACACAAAGTCGGTGCCGGGGCGGGGCTTGACGAAAAGGTCGGCACGCTGGGCCATCTCGTGCTCGCGCAGGTCAGCCACGATCAGGCGCTGACCGCGTAACTTGTGCGAGCGCTTGACGCGGGTCGCCAGGACGGGGTGAGACTCGGCGGTGTTGGTGCCGATCCCGATGACCAGACCGGCCGATTCGATGTCGCTGATCGAGCCGCTGTCGCCGCCGTACCCGACCGTACGCCACAGGCCCATGGTGGCTGGACTCTGGCAGTAGCGCGAGCAATTGTCCATGTTGTTGGTGCCGATCACCGCGCGGGCCAGCTTCTGCATCAGAAAGCCTTCCTCGTTGGTCGTCTTGGACGACGCGATGAAGGCCAGCGCGTCGGGGCCGCTCTCCTGCCGGATCTCGCTGAAGCGCCGGGCGATCAGGGCCAGCGCCTCGTCCCAGGTCGCTTCGCGAAAACCGCCTTCGCCCCGGATCAGCGGGGTGGTCAGGCGCTCCTTGCTGTTGACGTAATCCCAGCTGAACTTGCCCTTGACGCAGGTGCTGACGCCGTTGGCCGGGCCGTGCGTCGGCTCGATTTTCAGAATGTGCCGCTTATCGGTCCAGACTTCGAAGCTGCAGCCCACCCCGCAGTAGGTGCAGACGGTTTTGGTGCGCTTGTTCTTGCCCTCGCGCATCGCCTCTTCGGTCTCGCTGAGCTGCAAAATCGGGCGGTACCCGATGCTCGGCTCGGCGGCTTTGACCAGATCGACCGCTTGCTGAAAGACCGGCTGGGGGAGACCGGTGGCCAGACCGGCCTCGCCCAGCATCGACGTTTCCATCAAGGCATTGCACGGGCAGACGCTGACGCAGTGACCGCACGAGACGCAGCTCGATTCGTTGATCGGCTTGCCGCCGTCCCACAGGACCCTCGGGTGGGCGTCTTCCCAGTTGATGGTCAAGGTCTCGTTGACTTGCAAATTCTGGCAGGCCTCCACGCAGCGGCCACACAGGATGCACTGGTCCGGATCATAGCGGTAGAAAGGATTGGAGTTGTCAACCAGGAACGGTTTGGGGTGGTACGGCACGACCTGGTGCTGAATGTTCAGCAGACCGGTGGTGTTGTGAACTTCGCAGTTGCCGTTGTTGTTGTCACATACGGTGCAGTACAGCAGGTGGTTGCCCAGAATCTTGTCGAAGGCAGCGAGGCGTGCCTGACTGGCCGCCGAGGTTTCGGTCCGCACCGCCAGGGCCGGCGTGACGCGGGTGGCGCAGGAGCGCACAAGTTCCCCGCCAACATCCACCAAGCAGGTATCGCAGGTCTGCACCGGGCCGAGTTGCGGATGGTAGCAGACCTGGGGCAGCTCTAGACCCTGACGGTTGATGACCTCGACCAGCCATTCTCCCGTACGCGCCGGTACCGTGACGCCGTTGAGCATCACCTGGGTGTCCATCGCCGCGGTGCTGGCCTGGTTGCCTTGCGTGTGGGTCAGCGGGCTGAGATTTTTCGGATGGGCTCTTGCGGGCACGTATTGAGGAGCAGAATCAGGATCGGGTTTCATAAAACACCTCGGAAACGAACCTGGTACCTGGCCCAGATTGAAAAAGTTGAAGGGTCAACGTATCCCCAGGACGTTGTCGGCAGGCAAGCGTCTCCGAACTCAAGGTTCGCTGCCCCGCTGACAATCTCTTGATAGGCTCTGACTATTTAAACGCTCCGTTCGGATCAGAGCAAGCATTATGGTCAAACTCTTAATGGACTTGCCGCTCAATTACGTAGCTGAATTTCAGAGACTGGACTGACCCCTCAGGAGCGCACAACTTGACTTCATGCCGCTCATGGGGCTGAGAAAGGGGTCATCCGTCTCGCGAGAAGGTCGGCGAGCCCGTCTGGATGCCATCGCAAAGGATTTCTTAGCCACTCCGTACCGTAGCGGACCTGGCTCATGGCCTTGCGACCATGAGCCAGCACGCGGGTGGGGTGGGTCTTGTGCCACCACACCTCGACCCGTAAGCAGCTGAGCCAGGCCAGGGTCACCAGACTGAAGAGGCGTTCGAGCCGTTTGGGTTGGGGAACGCCGGTGCGTTTCAAATCGAATCCCGGAGACTTGAGGCTGCCAAAAGTGCATTCCACAGGCCAGAGGAGTTTGGAGAGCTGGCACGTCTCCCACACGCCGAATCTGTCGCGATGATGACGAGAGCCCCTCTTGGGGCTCTCGTGGCCACCACACGCATCCATTCGCCGAGGACCGAGTCGGGCATGCGGGACCTGCACCTCGCCCCAGAAACGGTGGAACTGCGGCGGCGGCACCGGGCGCAGCAAGCGCAGGAACAGGTGCTGCCTGGTCCGCACATGTTCACCAACCGGGCCGGTGCGCGGCTCTACCCGAACTTCGCTGACCAAGATCGCTGGGCGCATTGCTGAGGCCGCGGGGCTGGGGAACGTGCGCTTCCACGACCTGCAGCACACCTGCGCCTCGCTGATGCTCAGCATGGGCGTTCCGATGGAAGTGGTGAGCGAGAAGCTGGGGCACTCCCGGCCGAGTATCACCGGCGACATCTCCCGGCACATCTATCAGGAAGAGCATGAGTGACACTCTCGCCCTGACCGAACTCCTGACGCCCAAGCCGCTTAAGATCAGGAGTGCTGACAGGCCCCTTCCTCTCCAGGAGGACGATGCCCGGGGCGCCTAAAGTCTTCGCTCGAGGCTTGGATCAGAACACGCGTTCGGCCTCCTGACGCCCGGTCCAGCCTCGGGTTGCCATTCGTGCGACTGGGTCCAGAGGATGTGCAGGACCGTCCGAACGTCCAGCGATCCTGTGCTGCCCGGCCGGTCTCCAGCACCAACGCCTCCCGCACAGCATGCTGGCTGTCGATCAGGGAAGAATCCCGGCGGTGCAATCTCTCGACGTCTGGGATTGGCACCGGTGGTCCAGGATCAGCGGGAACCTGCCATTCGACCAGGACGTCGAGCGGATGCTGGGTGTGGCGCTTGGCAGTCTCGATGATGCTATTGATCATCGCGTAGCTGTCAGCGCCACCTTGGGTCTTGCTGCACTGCTTGTCCAGCGCCCTGCGCGAATAACACCTCGCGAGTTGCCAGCCCAGAGTTCACCGAACGCCACCGTGCGTGCTTACCCCTTCAACTCGAAGCCAGCACCCTCTTGCTCCCAGTCCAACGGCGCTCATCACATACGGTTTTACTCGCTCGAGCCATATAAACGGGTTTCCTTATTGCCCAGTGACGCATCGATGGCCGCCATTACTTCGTCGGTGAGCTGGGGAAGCACCTCGAGTGCGGAAAAATTCTCCGCCACTTGCGTGACTTTGGAGGCGCCCGTAATCACGGTGCTCACATTCGGGTTCTTGAGGCACCAAGCCAAGGCGAGCTTCGGCAAGGTCACGCCCAAATCGTCGGCAATCTTGGCGAGGCCCCGGACTTTGACCAAGTTGGTTTGGCCTTCTTCACTCTCGAGCCTGGCTTTCAACCACTCGTAACCGGGCAAGTGCATACGGGTGTCATTCGGAACCACATCGTTGTATTTGCCGGTCAGAAGACCACTCGCCAGCGGCGACCAGACCGTGGTGCCCAACCCAAGCGTGTCCGGGCGGTACAAGCGGCTGTACTCGACCTCGACCCGGTAGCGGGTGAGCATGTTGTATTGCGGCTGCTCCATGGTCGGGGGAATCAGGTTGTACTGGCGGGCGACGGCGTAAGCTTCCATCAATTCCTGCGCCGACCACTCACTCGTTCCCCAGTACAAAACGTCACCGCGCTGGATCAACTCGGTCATGGCCCGCACCGTTTCTTCGATGGGGGTGGTGCGGTCCGGGCGGTGACAAAAATACAAATCCAGGTATTCGCACTGAAGGCGTTCGATAGCCTGGTAGCACGCCTCGTAAATGTGCTTGCGTGAAAGTCCCCGCTGCGTCGGAGCCGGGTTTTCAACCGATCCACCGAAAACTTTGCTTGAAACGATGTAGCTGTCGCGCCGCCAGCCAGCCTTGGTCAGGGCCTGGCCCATGATGGTTTCCGCTTGGCCTCGGGCGTACGCCTCGGCGTTATCAAAGAAGTTACACCCATTGTCATAGGCGGCGGACATCAGCTCCAAAGCACCTTTCACATCTAACTGCGTGCCAAACGTCACCCAGGCACCAAAGGACAGCGCACTGACCTGCAAACCAGATTGGCCCAATCGACGATATTCCATAGCGTCACCTCGCGTTACAACCTAAGTCTAAGTGGCACACCTGTTCTTGGGCTTAGGTTTAGACACGCCAAGCGTCTTCTCTCGAGCTTCAGGCCCACTCGTAGTGAAGCAGGATTTTAGGTTGTGTTGCCTTTGAGCCATGACGCCCGCCAGGCCATTCTGGAACGGCAGGCGCACCTGCTTGAGCTTCTGGTCGACATGCAGCCCAACCACAAGGACGGGGATGACACCAACGGCGGCATGGCTAGTTGCACTGAGGAGATACACCGTCCAAGCTGCATGACATAAAAAGAACTTTCATTTTTCAAATTACTTTCCATTATAAAAAGTATTTGTGAATCAGAATATCGACTCCGAACAGGCACGCCAGCAACTCGATACCCTTGAGCACCTGCGCCGCCGCGTGCATCAACGCGTTGACACTCCAGCCCTGCTGCTCTTCGCACTAGGCCTTTTCCTGACCCTTGCGCTTAAGCAATTCGGAGATCACTCAGTTGTCGACACCTTAAGCCTCCTGGCCCTTCCAGCCGTGACTGGCATATGGCTAATACGTCAGCCCGCCAGGCCACGCCTGTCTTTCAGCGACAGCTTCGCAGTCATCGCCTTGATCCTCTGGCTCTGGTTATTCATCAGCCTTGCATACTGGAATCCCTTCAGCTGGGTACTGGTATGGCCCATCGCAGGTTCGTTCGCCGCCCTACCCCTGGTTGTTCTGGCGTGGAGTCGACGCGGATGAAACATCCACGTCAGAACCTCGCCGAGCAACTCACCCATCCCGTACGTTTCAGCATTGTCGCGTTGTTGGCTCAGGTTGAGCTGGCCGATTTTGGCTTCGTTCGTGATGAGGTGGAGGTCAGTGACTCTGTCCTATCTCGCCAGGCGTCAATGCTGGAGGAGGCTGGGCTGATCGAGATCAAGAAGGATTTCGTGGGGAAGCGCCCCCGGACGCGTCTGCAGCTCACCACCCAGGGTCGCACAGCATTTAGGGCGCATGTTCGGGCGCTGGAAGCCATCGTGCAGCGAACAGCGGGGGAGGTGATAGGGAAGCTCTCACCCTAAACTCCCGCATCCTGATCAGCAGGCTCTGAGCCTGGAAATGGATGGTTTGGAAAGAGATTACGCGCGACGCGGCGGAGTTGGGTGTTGCATGAGGAACGGCATTGGGAGCATGACTCTCCTCACCCTCACGCACACACGTATGGCCGGCGCTGGAAGGACTGGCGCCGTGTTTGGTTTGCGTCTTCCTCTGGCTCAGCGCAGTCAGTAGGTCAAAAGCTCTGCTGAAATCTTCCAGGTCGCCCTCATTGACACCGACGAGAGAGTCGTTCAATCAGGCCTGGTGGGGCAGCGGCGCCATTGGACAAGTTGAGGGTTTCTCAGTCATCGACGGTGAGAACGTGCGGCTGTAGTTCTTGCAGGAGGCTGTTGAGGGCAGCTGAGGCGTGCTTGAAGGTCAGCGCGAACGGGCCCACGAGCAGGGTGTATCGGTTGAGGACGCAGTCAAGGCCCGATCCGAGAATGCCTGGGTCTGACCGAAGAGGTCTGCCGATGACGAAGAAGCCAAGCTTCAGGAATTTCGCCTCCCCCTGGCCCAGTTAAGGCAATACCGCCCTCTTGTATGCTCTCGGATACCGTGACACTCCAGTGTTTTCCGGATATATCGGCAGGGCTGCTCATTTGGCCCTGAGCCTCGGCAGAGCCATAGCCGCATTCTCCTTGACGGCCAGCCACCACCAGTGGTGGACGCTTTGGTCTGATTTCGTCCAAAAGCGAACCGGAACCGCGAAGGGGTTCCGGTTTCTGTTTGCTCAGTCCTCTTGTGGAAGCGACGCCATAGAAACGAATCGTTCGCCCAGGATTATGCCTGGGCGCCGGTCATTTCTTGCCCGGCACTGAGACGTTGTTCAGGGCTCCTGTCCCGAGGGGGTTGGCAATCCAGCCCTTGACGTAGGTTCGCGCCGCACCGAGAGGCTGGCTGTGCACGATAGGGATCCGGTAGTTGGCGTTGTACGTCATCTCCTGAATTTGTGCGTAGATTTTCGCCTTGTCGTCACGCGCCACGGTGGCCCGCCCCTTTTCCAGGAGGGCGTTGAGTTCCGGCGGGTTCCAATTGATATCGTCACTGCCACCCGGACCATAAAACGCTGAGTAGAAGTTGTCCGGGTCACCGTAGTCACCTGTCCAACCGATCATGTAGATGTCGAAGCCTGGTTCCTGGTACCGGTCTTTGAGGTATTTGGCATAATCCTCCGTCTTCAGATTCACCTTGATTCCGATCGCCGACAGGTCCGCAGAGATGGCTTCGGCAATGGGTTTCGGAAGTGGAAAGAACGGACGGGCAATGGGCAGGTACCAGAAGTCCAGCGTGAAACCGTTCGGATACCCGGCCTCTGCCAGCAGCTTCTTGGCCGCAGCAGGGTCAAATTTGTAATCGGCGGGCACATTTTTGGAGTTCGCCCAGGCCAGCGCTTTTGGGAGAAACGAAGCGTTCGAGGTGCCCAGTCCGTTCCAGAACGCCTCGACAATGGCAGGTTTGTTGATTGCCATGCTGATGGCCTGCCGAACCTTGTCATTTTTGAGGTACTGGTTGCGGTTGTTCAGGCTGATGAAGCCCACATTGAAACTGGGCCGCAGCACCACCTGCAGGTTCGAATCTGCCTTGAGGGCCTTGAGGCTGTCCGGGTTGATGTCACCCACCAGGTCGACCGATCCAGCCTTGAGTTCGTTCAGGCGCTGCGAGGCGTCTTTGATGCCCCGCACAATCAAGGTGTCTACCTTGGCTTTGGTGCCCCAGTAGTTGGGGTTGCGGGTGTAGGTGACGCGGTCACCCGTTTTCCAGGCACCGAAGATAAACGGCCCCGTCCCGACGGGCTTGCTGGCCGGGGTACCGTACTTTGCCCCCTGCGCCTTCACGGCGGTGGGACTGGCGATGCCGAAAAATCCGGTTCCCACCACCTGCGCAAACACGGTGGATGGCTTGTTCAAATCGAAGCGTACCGTGAAATCGTCAACCTTCACGATGTTCTTGATGATGGCGTTGGGCTGTCCCTTGAAGCCTCCCAGCAGGGACGTGACAATGTCGTAGGTGCGTCCCTGATCGCGGTACCCGTTGGGTGCCGCAGGGTCCCAGAAGCGGTTCCAGTTGAACAGAACCGCGTCGGCGTTAAAGGGAGTGCCGTCATGGAACTTCACGTTGCGCCGCAGGTTGAAAGTCCAGCTGGTGGCATTGGCATTCGGTTTCCAGCTGGTGGCCAGCGCAGGCCTGGTGTCGGTGGTGCCGTCCACGAAGCCGACCAGGGTGTCGTACACCTGCAACTGGTAGATGACGCTGACGCCGTCAGTGATGTTGCCAGAGTCGAAGGTAACGGGGTCACCGTTGGCGGCGTACACCAGGGTGGTGGCGGCAGCGTGTCCCGCGGAGGCGAGGAGCAGGGCAGTACACAGGGCAAGGAACGGTTTCATTTCAACTCCGTACATTGAGAGAATTTCTGGTGACTTGAACGGTCTGTCGAGGTGGCGAGCGTCAAGATCACTTGAGGTACTGATCAAGCTCGGCCTGGAACTCGCCGGACTTCTGGGCCAGATGCAGCCACTGGTCCACGTAAGCCTTGAACACCATGTCACCGCGGGGGAGCATATAGCCGAGTTCAGCGTAGGTGAAGGGAGCATCTGGGTTTACGGCGCAAAGCTTCGGATTCAATTTCTGCTGGAGCAGTGTTTCGACGGAGTCGGTGATCATGACGTCGGCGCGGCCTGCGGCAATTTCATCGAAGATGCCCACATTGGTCGGAAAGGAGACAATGGTGGCCTGTTTGATGTTCGCTTTGGCAAAGGTTTCGTTGGTCCCGCCGGGATTGACGATGACCCGGACCCCTGGACGGTCGATATCGGCGAGGGTGTTGAACTTGGCCTTGTCTTCGCAGCGGGCGATGGCCGACTTTCCGGCGGTCAGGGCGGGGACGCTGAAGAATGCCCGGGCCTGACGGGTCAGGTTGATGCTCACGCCCCCATCACGATGTCGCACCTACCAGCGTTCAGGTCATCAAGCAGGGTGGCCCATTTGGAGGCGACGAACTCAGGTTTGGCACCGAGGCTTGTGGCCAGTGAGCCCGCCAGATCAATGTCGATCCCCTCATACATCCCGGTGGCCACATTGAGGGAAGTGAACGGCTTGTAATCACCTGTCGTACACACCCGCATGGTCTTAGACGCGACGACCTTGTCCAGCGTGCTCGGACTGGGCGCTGCAGTCTGTGCCAGGGCAGGTGACAGTACAGCGAGCGACGTGATGCAGACCACAAGTTTGCGCATACGTAAAGGTAGCTGACCTCCGGTATGGGCTGACGCAGCTTGCTTGATTCGTGTGTCACTCAGTCGCAGACAGGTGGGAAGCATAAGCCCGGACCAGCACCGCGTGCGTTTCCCTGGTCCAACATCCTGCGTGTCCGGGCGCCATGTGCGTATGCCCGGAAACTTGTTATGTCGGCGCGTCAGAGCCATCATCCACGGTGTCGGAAAGAACGCAAAACCCCTTCTGGTAGGAGGTTTTTCATGACAGCACCTAAGAACAATGGCGAGGGCTGCGTCAGGAAGCTACCGCTGGGCTCTGACGACCGGGGCAAGCAGCTGCTGAAGAGCGGCACGGAGAAGACGAAGAAGGGCGCGGACCGGGCACGGATGCTGGCGCCGGCCGATCACCAGCGCGGCCTGCAGGCCGCGGGCTTTCAGGGTGGTCAGGTTCATGTGGGGCTCCTTGTGGAGTCCTTGAGACGGAGAAAAGAACTGGGGACCTGTCCCCGGTTCCCTGGAAAAGAAGGGGGCAGGTGCCCTTTTCAGAGAGCGTCGAGCAGACCGCGCAGGCCGTGAACCGCAACGCCTGAGGGCTGGGTGACGCCCGGCTGGAAGCAGATGACAGTGTCACCTGTGCCCAGGGCGCGCCGCGGCTGGTCCGTGATCAGCAGCGTCGGGCCGCCCGTCAGGTCAGCCGTCTCGGCCACATCCATCATGTGCCCTTCGGCGCAGTCGATCAGCGCCAGCTGCACGCGGCGGGCAAAATCCTCGCGGCTCTCGGCGTCCTGTCTCGCCCAGGTCTGCGCGCCGCAGCGCACCGCCCCCGCGCGCGCCAGGTGAGGGGCGACCAGCAGGGTCAGCGGCATGCCGCTGCCGGCCTGTGCGATCTGCAGGGCCAGCGCGCCCATCGGGTCCCGCTCGGCCACCTGATAACCGCCCCGGTCGCCGGCCAGTTTCAGGAAGATCACCTGCTCGCCCCCTGGCTCACGCAGGTCGATGGCCAACAGCGTGCACGAGGTCTGCTCGCCGCGCAGGTCGAACTTCAGCCGCACCGTCGACAGGTCCATCTCACGCGCGCCTTTGGCGGTGTCCACGCGGCTCATCAGCCCGCATGACGCGCGTTCCATGCTCGAGAAGGGCACCGAGGTGAACGAGTACACCGAGGCGAGAACGATCACGGCGCCGGCGGCGCGCAGCCCAGCCAGGTCCAGATCGATGTATTCGGTGGCGCCTGCCGGCAACGGCGCGCTGCGCAGGTCTCCGGAGTGCACCATGCCCGGCGCGCGCAGTTCGCTGAACGTGCACTGCCCCACCGTGCTTCCCTGCGCGTCGTAGGCCAGCGCCGACAGGTCCAGGTCAATCGAGCCTGCCTTTTCCTTTTGTGCCCAGTGCAGAAACAGGCGCGCGGTGGTGGCCGGCGCGGCGCCCTGGGGCGTCAGGGGCAGCGCGCTGCCGGGGGCCAGGCCCTCCAGGCCGCCGGAGGCGGCGCGGGCCGAAGCAGCCACACGCACGCCCAGCACCTGGGGATCGATCTCCAGCAGTCCCAGCTCGGGGGCGGCGGCGCCGCGGCGCAGCAGCTCGCCTTCCAGCACGCTCTGGACCTGCCCGATCAGCGTGGTGTTCAACGGATCACGGGTGTCGCCCAGGGCGCGGGTGGTCGCCTTTCCGCGCGAGCGGAACGAACGGGAAGGGTCCGGCGTGAAGCGCCCTGCGACGTGCGCGTGGAGTCCCGCGACCATGACGGGGGTCAGGCGCGGCGCGGCCTCTTTCAGGGCCGCCAGGGTCACGGGCGCCGCTGGCTTGCCGCCGCTCTCCAGGCGCAACAGGCGGTCGAGGCTGCGGCCCAGCAGGCCTGGACGGGTCGCGAGCAGCGCGGCCGCGTCACCGATCTGTGCTTTGCCCAGCGCCAGCTCCACGCCGCCCATCAGGCTGCGGGCGCGTTCCGCTTCACCGGGGGTCTGCCGCGCGACCGTGCGGGCCAGGATGGCTGCCTGGGGATGGAGACCGCCCAGTTGGTCCACCTTGCCCCCAGCCGACAGCAGGCCGGCCAGCGCGGCGACGTGGGGATAGTCGCGCGGACGTTCGTGCACGTGCAGCCTGCGCAGCACGCGCTTGAAGGCCTCCTGGTGACGGCTGAACGCTTCCCAGGCCAGGGTCTGGCCGCTCTCGCCCTGCGCGGCCAGTTCCGAGAGACTCTGCTCCAGCGCGCCCAGGACAGCGCGGCGCTGCGGGCGGCTGGGGCGCGGCACGCGCACGTGCGGCTCGCGCTGGCGCCTCACCGGCGTCACAGTGGGATTCACGCTACCGAATGCCGCGGCCATGACGCTGTAGGCCTGTCCCAACACGCTGGTGGGCTGCTCGACCGGCGCGCGCGCCAGGGTGCCGCTGCCGCCGCCCCACACGTCGAGGATGCGCAGCAGATCGGTGGGCAGCAGGCCCAGGCCGCGTTGCAGCTCCACCAGAGGGCCCGCGTCACCCGACAGGGTGATCAGGTGGCCCGTGGCCAGGGCGCGCATCTCGCGCTGCGGCATGCCGCTCGCGACCAGGCCAGCCATGATGGTTTCGGCACCCACGCCGGCTCCCAGCAGGATCTGCAGCAGCGTGACCAGGTCGGCGCGCTCCTGGTCCGAAGGTGGGGTCGAGGCCGCGGCCAGCCCCTCCAGGGCGCCCTGCAGCGCCGTGGTCAGTGCCTCGCCGCTCGGGGCCAGGTCCACTCCGCGGGTCGGCAGCGGACGGTCGGCGCGGCGCCCCCTGTCCCTGGCGGCCAGCCCCAGCATGTCCTGGACGTCCCCCACCCGCAGGTGGCAGATGGGGCACGCTCCCTGGATGGCGCTGCCCAGAAGGCCGCTGGCGCAGGCGCGTTCACGCTGCGGGCCGTGGTCGCCCAGCGCGGCGGTGCCCCAGGTGCCGGGCAGGACGTTCAGGTCCTGACGCACCGAGCAGTGCTCAGCGTCGGTGACCTGGAGGCCGTACCACGCGGCCAGACGCTCCTGAAACAGGGCGCCGGTGTCCGCCCTTTGGTTCAGGGCAAATTCACGCAGCTGGGGCAGCGAGGGGGCGTCTCCGCGCGCGTCGCGCAGGGCCTGCAAGCCGTAGGCGAGCGCGCCGCGGCGCTGATCGGCGGGGGCCGCGAGCAGCGCGTCGATCAGCGCTGGGCTCGGTAGGGCGCCACTTGAGAGGATCTCCCCGACGACCTGTTGCCCGCTGAGCCGCTCGCTGCCCGCCAGGGCTGGCAGTTCAATCACGCCGAGGACGCGCAGCAGGGTCGCGGCGCGGGTCAGGGGGGTGATGGCGGTCTGGGGGATCAGGGGGGTCATGGTTGGTTCCTCCGTTGAGGTTGAGTGCTCCGCTGTTGTGTCGGTCAGAAAAAGGGGGGCAGCGTCAAAGGAGAGCGGCAGTGTCAAAAGGAAGCGGCAGCGCTCTCTGCTGTTCCGCGGGGCGGAAGGAAGGAGGGCTGACGAAAGGTCGAAAAAAAGGGCTGGAAGGCGGAGACGCAAGGTCAATGAACAGTTGAGGGAGAAGGATGCGTTTCCAGGGGGCCAGCCCGGAAGTGGAACAGCAGCAAAAAAAGCTGCGGAAGGCGAACAGGCGAAAGTCAGATTCAATGAATGAAGGATGCCTGTCCAGGGCGCCGCAGCGTTGAGTCAGAGTCTGCCTGACCTGACGCTGGCGCGAATCCGCCAGACGGCGTAGCCGTCTCTATTGATAACTACATAGGTCCGGGCTGATTTATGGAATGGCTTGACCAGTACAGCCCGGGCCCGCAACGACTGGTCATACCTGTTCGTGTGATCACGAGAAGGCCTCCAGCAGCCACGGAATGACGATGCGTATGTGCTGTCTCTGCCATCAATCTCTCTCAAGTAGGCAGGTGCTGCGACGCCATTTGCAGAAAATGACCTCGACGTTCGCCAGTGAGCCGCGATTCATCCCATTCGGCGGCCGCAAGCGCCTGGAGAAGCTGATAGAACGCCAGCACGGCCGCCTCATCCGAAGAGAGGGCTGGGTACCCCTCCATGACCCCCTGAAGCACCTCAGGTTCGTGAAGGACGATGACCGCAAGGTCTATCAGGCCGTCCCCGCCCGCAGGTCCTCGACATCAATGAGCGTCACCTCTCCCGCCGGCGTGACCAGCAGGTGCTCCGGTTTGCCGTCGAACACGATCAGTTGGTGGCCGCGGAAGAGCAACCGCAGTTCGATGGCCTGCCGCCAGCAGCTCAACCGGGCACCGATGTTCTCCGGCACGACGTCCGATGCGTGCCAGTACGCCAGCCCGTGCCGCAACCAGCCCAACATCCACTCGGCCCAGGTCTGGTTCTGCGGTGGGGGTGGCCCCCAGGCAGGGCATGGATGCGGGCGAGCAGTGCTCCGCCCTTCCGCTGGGCGTCGATGGGGCTGGACGCGCTCAGCGCCTCACCTTCCACCCAGGGCAGCACCATCCAGGCCAGGTCCGCCCGACTGCCCGCCTACGGCGGGGTGCACGGGGACGTCACAGGGTGCAGGGACTCGCGCGCCTCCAGCTTTCGCCTCACCCTGTCACCCTCCGCATCCACTTTCATGGCGAAGACTCCACTCGGACCACCAACCAGCCACTTCGCTCGACCAGAACAGCGTGACCGGACACCGGGGCAGCCAGAGCGACCTCAGCCCGCCCCACAGCAAGGGCAGCGCTCATGAGCGCTGCCCTTGCTGTGGTGTGTCCCGGTGCGCATGGGCGCGCTGTCCCCGCGCCGAGTCGCGGGTCGGCGTCATATGGACCGCCCTGCTTCCCATTCGGTCGCGAGAGCTGAAAAGTGGCGCAGGTACTCCTCCGTTCGTGCCGTTCCGCCGGCCTCGCCAATCTGGGCGTAGAAGCGCAGGTCGTCGAGCCCAACATGCAGGGTGTATGTCAGCAGACGCCAGTCGTAGTCCGGCCAGGTGCTGAACCGGGCCTGGAGGGCCGCCGCCCATTCGCCGCCCGAACGCCAGTTGGCCTTGGCCGCCTCGTACACAGGATCGCCGTAGAGGGCGTTGGCCCAGTCGATCACGCCGGTAATGCGCGTGCCGTCTGTGAGGACGTTGTCGCGGTTGAGGTCGTTGTGAACAAGACCGCGCACCTCGGGAAGACAGCGGGCCATGCGCATGACCTGGGCGTACACCTGCTCGAAGAAGACGCGGTCGAGGAGGGGCCCAGCGAACAGGTTGTGCCAGCCGGCGTAGAAGCCGTCCTCGCAGGGGGCCATGATGGCTGCGAGAAACGCGTGCCAGGAGGGAAATCCGCCCTGGCCCTGCTGGTCCCACCAGCCGTAGCCGGCCGTTCTGGACACGTCAATCTGTGCAAGGGTGGCCAGCAACTCCAGACGGGCAGGCTGGAGCAGCGCGAGGATGTCATTCGAATACGCGGACAGCAGCCGCCCTGGGGCCCGCTCGCTCACGGCGACGGTCACGCTGCTGAACGTGCAGATCTGAAGCACTCGGGGGACGGGAAGCGCCGCCGCGAACATCTCCCCGGCGTACGCGTCTTTCCGGTAGGCGGCCTCCTGACTACCGAAGCGGGCCACCAGGGGGCGGCCGTCTGCCTCGAACCCGAATGCCTGGGAGAAATGCCCTCCGGCCAGTGGGTGGATGTCCGTCACAGTCCACCCGCAGGTCGTCTGCAGGAGAGCCGCAGCCTCTGAAGACGCGTATTCGGGTTTAAGGGCCACGGGGCGAGTGTACGGGCCCACCCTGTCTGACGGCGTCCGCTGAATGACCTACAAGTGGGTCAAGGAACAGGTGAGAGCAGCTGTTGAGGGTTCCGGCTGTGCCGGACCAGCTCCAACTTCTGTCGTTCTCAATAGGGCCCTGGTCAGTGGTCCTGCGGCCTTCCGGATGAAACTGCAGCGCCCAGCTGCCTGGACGCGACCCCTCTGGGGCGAGCCGGAGGCAGGGTGGTCCTGCCGCACGTTGGGCGCTGGCGGGGGCTGGTGGCCCTGGTCCCGACCTGCGCCATCGTCTCGACAGGGCACTGCCCCATGGGCCGCTGGCGGCGCGCGGTACAGGGAGGCGCCGCGGCTTGCGGCGTCCCTGGGTGTTCTGGCGGGGTGGTGACAGCCTGCGCGGTAGGCCTGCCCCCATCGCCTGGGCCCCGTTCTGGCCCGATCACCCACACGCACCATGCGCCGCCTGTCCGGGTCAGGCGCCGACAGGACGTGCCCGCCGGGCGCGTGTTCGCCGGTGTGTCTGCGGCCGCCGGCTCTGGGCGCTCAGCCAGGCCTGCAGCTGAATGCGGAGGGTCTCGCCCCCCTGACCGGTGGCGGCGGTGGCCGCGGGTGCGCAGTCGCCCAGGGGTTCATCCAGCACGGCCCGCACCAGCGCGAACGCCGGTTCCCGCCGCCGGCCGGCCCGGCCCGGGGGCAGCAGGGCTGGAACGGGGGCCAGCAGGTCCGCGATAGTGGCCGGCTCGAGGCTGAGGTCCAGCCGGCTCGCCCGCCAGCGTCCCTCGAACGTCAGCCTCAGTTCGCCGGGGTGCCGGCCCCGCCGGAGTTCAAAGATCTCCCGGTGTTCATCCACCTCCAGCAGGCGGTTGAGAAAGAGTTCCACGCGGCGCTGGGCGCGCAGCCCCACCCCTGCGCCGCCTGCTCCCAGCGCTTCAAAGAGCGGCCGCGGGTCGGCGGGCAGCTCCACCCGGCCCGTCCCGGTCAGCAGGTCCCCCGCGTCATAGCTGCCGACAAGGCGGGGCTCACCCTCCTCGTGGAGCCGGGTCAGCTCGGCCTGGATGTGGTTCCGGGCGCGGCCCACCAGCAGGGCCACGCGGCGCAGGCTCTCCCGGTGCTGGCGGGTGGCCGCCGGCGTCCACGCCGCCGCCCGGGACGCCGCGAGATGAGCGGTGGCCCGCCGGACGCCGTCACTCACGGGAGCCGGCGGCCGGGCCGGTAGGACGGCCGGCAGCCAGCAGGGGGCCAGCCGGGTCAGACTGGCCTGCAGGGCCGCGGGAGAGCGCAAGTTGATGTCGCCACCGGCGGTGACCTTCACGCCGACCTCCCGGGCCCACAGGGTCAGCAGGGCCGCCTCTTCCGGAACGGGCCTTCGGTTGTTCAGGCCTTTGGCCTGCGCGAGCTGCCAGCCCAAGCGGTCCGGGCCCCCGTGGAGAGCCTGTAACTCCAGCGTCAGCACCGCCACCGCGGCGTCCTCCTCGGCGCCGCGGGCCAGGACCCGGACAATCCGGGAGGAGCCGGCCCGGACCGCCTGGGCGTAGCCGCCCCAGCCCACGCAATGCGCCAGGAGGCGGCCGTCGGTGACCAGATCCTGTGGATGGCGGGCCAGCTGAAGGGACCACACGCCGCCGGACCACGACAGGATGCGTTCCAGCGCCAGGGCGGCCGCGGAGCGTCCCGCCTCGGGGTCCTCCTGCGCACTTTGCGCCGTGTCCGGCACTGTGCCCTCCGGAGCCTGTAATCCCAGACGCAGCTGGCCCCGGCCCGTGAGCAGGCCCGAGACGTCGCCCAGGGGCAGGTCCTGCTCGGCCGGCAGCGCGGCCACACCGGAAAAGAGGTCACACACCTCGTTCAGGGCCAGGCCCGCCAGCCCGTCGGTGAGGCGGGCGTCGCCGGCGTTCATCTGGGCCAGGCTGCTCACCAGCGTGTGCAGCGGTCCGGCCGCCGCCTCTGCCGCCAGACACAGCGCTGGGTGGGCGTCCCCTGCCCGGGCGGCCGTCCAGGCGTCCCGGCGGATTCGCGCGCGGCCCGCGAGCTGTGCGGGCCGGGAGGCCTCTCCACGGATGTGACCGCCTGCGCGCCACTGCTCGCGTAAGCAGGCCGTCAGGGCGGCCACGGGGCCTGGGGCGACGCCAGGGAGCAGCCGGAGCATGGCCTACTGCTTACTGCGGACGCCCAGGACGGCGGTCCGGCTCTCCTCCGGGGGGAAGGCGAGCAGGGCGGGCTCCAGCACCGCGCCTAGGGCCGCACGAACCAGCTGGACGAAGGCGTCCGCCTCCCGGTCCACGGCCGGGGGAACCCGCTGCTGATGGCCCCGTTTGCTGCCGGCCAGGTCGGCCCGCTGCTTCAGGCGCTCCCTGAGATCATGGGCCAGCGGTGGAGCCAGGTGCTGACTGTCCTGCAAGAGGGCCGTCACCGTCAGGTGCCGGGCCAGGATGATCGCCCAGCGTTCTCCACCCGCCCGGGGTCAGTGCCACCGGGCCAGATCATGCAGGTGCCAGGCGTCGCTGGCCCGGACGGGATGCCCCTGTGCGTGCCAGGGGAGCAGCACGCCGGTGGACCGGTTGGGACGGCCCCGCCGGCCTACAGGCTCCTGACCTGGAAGGGTGGCGTCCTGCCAGCAGGCGGCCAGTTCGAGCAGGCTGCGCAGGCCCAGCATCCGCCGCAACCGCCGCTGAACCGTGCGGGGAGCCCTCGCTTCCGGGTCCGCCGCTTCCAGAGGCGCGAGCAGGTCGGGCAGGTCGAGCGCGTCCTCCAGGATCTGGGCATGTAGGGCGCGCAGGCCCCGGTCCAGGGGCCCGGCGTCCCACTGCTGCCAGGGGCGGAGCCCTTCCTGAGGGACTCCGAGCGACCCGACCAGCACCGAGCGGGGCCCCGCATACAGCCTCAGGCCACCCGCAAACCCGTGGACGGGGTCAGGGAAGAGATCGAGCTCAACGACGCTGCGGCCCAGCGCGGCCTGCTGCTCCACCTGGCGCCGGATATGGGGAGGGAAGGGGAGGTGGGTGCGGGTCAACGAATCATCCGGTGACAGGGGAGAGGAATGGACTGGAAAGCACGCACTGATTCTGATCAGGGCCTTCAGGCCTGACGTCTGCACGCTGGCCTAGGGCGGGGTAGGCCTGGTGGTCCAGAAGAAGGGCCACAGGCGTCACGCCGCCCTGCCAATGACAGGGTGTGCTCCCCGTCGCCACAAGGTCTATCGCCCAGCCAGACCTGGTGCTGGAGCGGAGTGGCAATCTGCCCCCACCAGTTCACGGAGGAAGCGAGGACTTCAGCGGGGATCATCCAGCCAGGCCAGCGGCCAGGGCGCCGGCGGCCTCCACCCATGGTCTAACGGCACTGGCCGTCCATGCCAGCAGCACACCGCCGCGCTCCAGAGACACACGAACTTTGGTGTCCCAGGGCGGCAGGGCGGTCCCGTCGATGACGCCCAGCGCGTGTTCACGTTCGCCCGTGTCCGCGTCAGCGTCCTCCATTCAGCCCAGGTGGGTGGTCTGATTCCCTTCCGGCTCGCATGTCCATGACCACGGGACACTCGCGTACGGTTCCTGCGTATCCTGGGGCCCGCGCCCGCGTCACTCCTTTCTGAGGTCCCGCTATGTTCTCCCTGCTCCGCGACCGCCGTATCCTGATTCTTTGGATCGGCGAGAGCATCAACGCTTTCGGCAACGGCCTCACCTTCATCGCGCTCGCGTGGTTTCTGTACCGTCTCTACCCGAACTCGCCCGCGCTGTCGGGCACCGTGATCGGCGCCTGGACCGCGGCCATGCTGCTCGGGACGGTCAGCCTGGCCAGCCTCACCGACGTGTGGGACCGCCGCCGCACCCTGCAGGTCGCCAATGGCCTGAGCGCCCTCTGGATCAGCCTGATTCCCCTGCTCTACACCCTCGACCTGCTCTCCTTCCCCGTGCTGGTGGTCATCGCGGCCCTGACCGGCTTCACCGGCAGCGTGATCTTCCCGGCGCAGCAGGCCTCGCTGCCCACCTTCGTGCCTCCGGAGCGGCTGCAGGGCATCCAGGCCCTGTTCAACCTCACCTGGACCACCAGCGGGCTGCTGGCCCCCATCAGCGCAGGATTCCTGGTGGCGAGCATCGGGGCGCCCGGCGTGATGTGGGTCAACGCGGCCACCTTCGTCGTGGCCCTGATCGCCTACTCGCTGGTCCGCTTTCCAGCCGTGGCGCGCGTTCAGGACAGCGGGCGCGGCCTGGCCGCGTGGTGGGCACGGACCCGCTTCGGCTTCGGGTTCGTCCTGGCGCGGCCCGCGCTGTGGGCGACGCTGCTGGGGCTGGCCAGCGTGAACTTCGCCATGGAGCCCTACACGGCTGTGTTCCTGCCCCGCATCGCCGACCGCCTGATGACGGGGGTGGAGCTGCCCGCGGCGCTGTCCTGGGTGCGCGCCGACAGTCGCGGCGCGCTGGGCGTGGGGCTGCTGGGCTCGGTCCTGGCGCTGGCCGAACTGGGCATGGTGATCTGGATGGGGCGCCGCATCAGCCGCCATCCCCTGAACTGGATCGCGCTGGGCTGCATCGGTCCGGCGCTGTGCATCGTCGGGGTGGCCTACGCCCCCACCCTGGGCGTGGCCCTGGTGCTCGCGCTGCTGATGGGCCTGTGCTTCGGGCCACTGAACGTGATGGTGGGGACGCTGTTCGCGCAGCTGACGCCGGATGCGGTGCGCGGGCGGGTCTACAGCGCGCGCATCCTGGTGGGCCAGGGGCTGCGTCCGGTGGGGGTGAGCGCCGCCGTGGTGCTGATGGGCGCTGCGGGCCTCGCGCCGGCGGTGGCGATGCTGGGTGTGTTCGCCGCCGGGCTCACGCTCGTGGGCTACCTGCGGGCACGCCGGGAGGGCGGTGACGGCGCTGAGGCGAGCGTTGCGGGCAACGGCTGACCGGTGAGGGGCTGAACAAGGTCCATGGGCGTACGGGTCCTGGCTGAAACGCGCTGAACACGGAGTGTTCCGGTGAGGCGCGCGTGCTGAGAGCAGGTTCATCGCTCTCCCATTCTTCGATCGTATTCAGCGCATTATCGAGCGACAAGGACCTGCCTGCCCCAGAGGCGCTCATCCCGGACCATGTCATTCGATGGTTTATTGAACGAATTGCCTGTTGGACGTCCAGGACGTGAGAAAGCTGGGATTGTACCTTGCTGTCATGCCCACAGCTCCCAGATCCGGCCCGGCAGGTCTGCCTTGGCGTTCTGCACAGGTTGCTCGTCAGTCAAAAGGTCTGGATGGGATTGACTCAGATTCATTGATCCGCCAAATGCCCGCAAAAGCCCTCTTTCCACGTGAAAAGAGGGGCAAGACGTCTGGAGAATCAGGCCACTATTTGCGCCAGACGGCCACTGTTTTTGAGTCACAGGTGTAGAGCGAGGTGCGCTGATAGCCAGCCGCCTGGTAGGTGGCGTGCTTCTCGGCGGCCTGCACAGGGCTCATGCCGTGGAATGAGGCCCATTGGCCGTGGCTGAGGGTCCAGGTGGAGTTGTAGGTGGCCCCATTGGACTTGCACGTGATCAGCCTGGGCATCATGCCGGAGTCAGCCAGGTGCTCTACCCAGCCCTGGTAGGCGCTGGCCGGGATGCTGTTGAACACCAGTTCTCCGGCAGGGCGAGGCGGCCAGAACAGCACCGACGCTTTTGGGAATGCCTGCCCCGCCAGCGAGGTCCACGGCCCGTCCAAACTGGCCTTATCGCCTTCGAAGGGAGTGGTCAGGCCGTGGTCGAAGGTCATGGGAACGGGCTTGCCGTCCTTTTCCATATGGACGTGCAGGTGCGGGCCGGAGGAAGAGCCGGAATTGCCGACCTTGCCCAGGAACTGTCCAGCCTTCACCCGCGTGCCATTGACCACCCGGACTTCGGGTTCGATATCCGGACGCCCCCCTTTGCCACTGTGGCCGGTGAAGAGTTCGGCGTTGTGGGGACACAGGGCCGCCGGGATGCTACCCGGCTGTGCGTGGGCGTACAGGGCATAGCTCCCGTCGTCTTGCAAGACCCACAGGTGATTGCCGCCACCCGCAAATTTCAGGTCAGGTTTGTACAGCGGATTGTAAGAGCCGGGCACATTTTCAGGAGCATTGCGCCAGCAGCCGACGACGATCCCAGGGGCCATAGCGTAAAACGGCTTGCCGTACACCACCCAGTTGCTGTTGACTTTGCTGTCGGTGGTTCCGGCCTTCAGGCGCGTCCAATTGGTGTCCGAAACGCGGCGCAGGGCGCCGATATCCTTGCCCTCGGCCTGGATGCCGGCCAGATGAACACCGGTCTTGTACCGCTCGTCGCTTGCCAGATCATTGCCCCGCAGGGGCAGGGTGGCGGCAGCTGCGCTGAGCTGCAAGGTGGAGAGCATCAGGGCCGCGCTGGTCATCATTTTTATCTTCATGGTCTTTCTCCTGAGAGTGTGGGGAGCCAGGGAAGAGGGGTGCGTGCCTTAGGAGCCCAACAGGCAGACAGGAGATTCAGGCGCGAGTGAACCCAGCTGCCCTGTGCTCCGCAACGCCGTGCTGAGCCACAAACTGCGCCGCGGCCTGCGGGTCGCCCAGCCATGGGAAGAACTGCGGAGGGTGGTTGAATCCGTTGACGAACGCGTGCGCCACGCCGGGCCGGGTCTGGGCTGCCCCCAGCACTTCCAGCACATGCGGCGGCGGCGGCCCCAGCAGGGCGTTCGTCCAGTCGGTGACAAAGCGCGCGTAGCTCCAGTACTCGTCGAAGGTCCCCGTCATCCAGACGCGGTCAAAGGACCGGTCCCCGTGCCACAGGATGCGTTCCAGGTAGATTGCGGCCGCCTTGGCCGCGCTGCCGGCACCCTGGCCGGTCAGTGGATCATTCAGCACCAGGGTGTCGCCCAGCCCCAGCACCTCGCGGCCCGACGGCAAGGTGGCAACGGGGCGGCGCACCCCTGGCGTGACCCGGCCCGTCAGGGTGGCCTGCGTGTCGGTCAGTTCGGCATGCTGGGTGCGTTCGTACTCCCAGGGCAGGAATTGACGTAACAGTTCCTGCATCATCTCCAGATGCTGGCGTGGATCACGCACCTCTGCGAACACGTCCAGTGGGCCGCCGGGGATCGCCTCGATGAACACGTTCTCGTAGGGCTGGGTGCCTCCGCCTTCGGCCACCGTCAGGCCCGGCAACAAGAACACCTCGCCCACGCCGGGAATCAGGTTGAAGCTGACGGCGCTGTGGTCAGGCCGGGGCGCGACGTTCTTCAGGTACATCAAGGCCAGATGCCGCTGGGGCGCGCTATAGGGACTGCGTTCAGGGTCACGGGCGAACAATTGGCCCAGCTCGCCCTTGCCGGTGGCGATCAGGGTCAGATCGTGGGCGCTGCTCAGACGCTCGGCGGTCTGGATGTCGGCACTTTCCAGCACGACGTTGCCGCCTCTGGTCTGGAATTCACGCAGCCAGCCTGCGAACTTCAGGCGCTGGTCGACGCTGTAGGCCGGTTGATCCAGCCGGGCGGAAAAGGCCAGCGCCTTCTGACCTGGCAGTTCGGGGTGCGGCACGCTCAGGGCGATGCCCTCGACGGGCGGGCAGGCATCTTCCCAGAAATTCAGTCCCAGCTGCCGTTCGGTGGTACAGGCGTCATGAAAGAGGGCCTGGGTACTCATGATCCGCCCCGAGAGGAGCTGTTCGGGGGTACGGTCTGAAACCAGGGTCACCCCGTAGCCACTCGCCTGCAATCCCAGCGCGAGCTGCAAGCCCGCCTGTCCCGCACCAATAATCGCCACATTACGCATCACGTTGTCCTCCAGAGAGTGGGATGAGGGCAAG
This sequence comes from Deinococcus humi, assembly GCF_014201875.1. Lineage (NCBI taxonomy): Bacteria > Thermotogati > Deinococcota > Deinococci > Deinococcales > Deinococcaceae > Deinococcus > Deinococcus humi. The sequence continues at coordinate 113,397 of NZ_JACHFL010000006.1, forward strand.
GTCCGGCCACGAAAAACGGGCCGCCTTCGCCGGGAAGGGCTAAGGTTCCAAAGTCAGCAGGGACTGAGTGCGGTGTCTGCTCAGCTACGCCTTGAATGCGGGCCCTTGGTCTGCGTGGCGGGTGGGGCATCGGCAGGCGATCTGCTCCGGAACTGTTCAGAGCTTAGGCAGAGGCCGTGACATGCCCGTGACGGCTGGGCCGTTACTGAGTGAGATGCCACTACAACGCTATTTTCAGCCACCCCATCCAAGGCCTGACCAATTTTCTCAGAGAACGCTCATCTCTTGATCGCGTAAGAAGTCTTCCCAGGTTTCGGGCAGCCTCTCGCCCAGCAGCGCACAGCGCTGACGGATCCCAGCGTAGAGCGACAGCAGTTCCATGATTTCACCGCTCTCGCGCAGGTTGCGCAGGGTGAGGGCCAATGCCGCCCAGTCAAAGGGGTCGGTGTCCAGCAGGATGCGGCCCAGCCGGGCAGCCTCGCGGGGAGCGAGGACTTCTGCTGCGTAGGCTGCGCTTCGCAGCCCATAGACCAGCACGTCACGGGCGCTGGAGAGCTCGCCCTCGAAATCGGCCAGATACGCACCCCGCCACAGCTTTGCATCGCGCGTCTTCAGGAAGTTCTCGGCGTCACTGTCCAGCGGTCCCAAAGCGTAGCCCCCACCTGCTCCCAGCCCCGTTTCACGGCGCAACACACTTTCTGAGCCCAGCGCCGCCCGCACACGGCGAACCTGCTGACGCAGCCGGGCACTGGAACGTTCGGGATCATCGTCGGGATACAACGCCTCCAGCAGCTCGTCCTGCGCCACTCCTGAACGCCCGGCCAGCCGTGCTTCCAGCAGCCGCACCAGAAGGCGCAAGCCGCCTGACGAACGAAAGGGCAGCAGCTGACCGTCGCGGGTGACGCGCACCGTGCCCAACACTTCCAGACGCAGGGTTCCGGGGACGGTTCCAGGCGAAGTCTCCTGCGCCGTTGGCGGAAAATATCTCAGGGCAGTGTGGGCGTAGCCGTGAAGCTCGTGCTGCTGGAAAAAGGCCAGGCGTGTCTCAGCGCCCTTCCGGTCTGCGTGTATGCGGTCCGCTTCTAACCCAAATCGCTCGGCAAAGGCCATGATTCGCAGGACCCGGGCCTGTTCGCAGGCATCAACAAACATTTGAGCGGCCGTCTCCCGCTGACCCTGACGCTCCAGCACAAAGGCGCGCGCAAAGATGTAGTAGGGCCGGGTGGCATGCTGAGCGCTCCGCGCCATCATTGCCTCGCCCTCGTCGATCAGCCGCTCTGCCCGGTTGATCTCGCCGTGAACCGCCTCGGCCCACGCCGCAACGCTCAGCACCCAGGTCAGCAGCACCATATCGTGGATCTCGTGCCCCAGCCGCACCGCCTGACGGGCGTGGCGCACGGCCAGAAGAGCGTCGGGCGGTCTGGCCCATTCCAGGTACAGGTTGGTCAGGTAAAGCTGCGTCAACACCGTGTGCCGCGAGATCTGATCGCCGCCCAGCAGGTTCAGCGCGCCCAGCAGCAGCTCCTCAGCCTCCGCAAACTGCCCCAGATTCGTGAGGCAGTAAGCCAGTTCCACCTGAGCGCGGGCCAGCAGCCGAGGGTCACCCAACGTTTCGGCCAGACGGACCGCTTCTGTGGTGTCGGCAGCCGCTGCGCGTAATTGAAAGGCCCAGATCAAAATCTGCGCCCGGTCCAGCAGGAGCTCGATTCGCACGTGAGTGAGTCCAGTCTCGGCGGCAAGATCCAGCGCCTCCGCCATGCTGGCGAACATCTGTGGATCAGCCTGCGAGATCTGTGCCCGCACCAGCGCGTGCAGCAAGGCCACCCGCTCGGACATTTCCAGGGGCCCCTCCAGCGCGGCCCGGATGCCTGCCACTGCGGCATCGAACTCGCCCAGATGAACCCGCGCTGTGGCCACCATCGTCTGAATCTGTGGCCAGTCCTCCAGCCCGCTCCGGTGGTCCTGCCAGACTTGCATGGCCCCGCTGTAGTCGGCGGCGCTCACCCGCGTTTGCAACACCGTGGCCCAGTAGTCGCTTCGCCCCTTGAGCTCGTCGGGGGCGTCTTCCAGGAGCCGCTCCGCCTCCTGCCCACGCCCAGAGGAGGCCAGCAGCCGGGCGCACAGGTCCAGCGCCCCACCGCTGAGGGGATCAAGCTGCTGCGCCTGATTGGCCCGCCTCAGGGCGCGTTCGGTGTGCAGGTGCTGAAGGGCCTGCGCCGCCGTCAGCGCGGCTTGGGCACGTTCCCCGCTGGGAAGGACATCTACCAGCGCGTCCCGGTAGTCGGCGGCACTGGTTTCATCTCCCCTGACCTCAGCGGCCGTCAGGGCGCGCCGGAGGAGCGCGGCGGCTTTTGCCGCGGGCCACTCGGCCCAGATCAGAAATCGCGCCGCCCGTTCCGGAGTGTCGGTGAGCGCCTCCATGCACTGCCGGGCCAGCCCACGCCGCAACGAGGCGGGCAATTCACGCAGAGCCACCTCCCGGAACAGCGGGTGGGCGAACGTCTGGGCCGCGCGAATCCCACTCACTCGGGCCAGGCTGCGGAGCGAATGGATCTCTTCTAAGTCAAGGCCACTCAATTGGGCAGCCAGCTCAGCTTCCAGTGGTTTGCCCGGCAAGGCCGTGTCCCAGAGGGCCCACAGGCCCAGCAGGGCCTCCGCGCCAGCACTGACCGTCAGGCGCGCGAGGTGATCGGCGATCAGCGCGTCCACACTCATCGGCAGAGTAGTGAGTGGGGGCTCTCGCCAGCGCCAGCGTCCGGCCGCGGCGTCCAGGTACAGCGCGCCTTCGCGGCTCAGGTGGCGGAAAAATTCCAGCAGGAACAGCGGATTTCCCCGCGCACGTTCCTCGATCCATGCCAGGGCGGCGTGGGGTAAGGGGCCGCCGGCCTGCGCTTCCAGCAGATCGCGGCCCGTCAAATCGTCCAGCGGGGTCACGCGCTGTTCGCTAAACCCTTCTGGCAAGGGCGTGCGGCTACTCACCAGCAGGGCCACCCCCCGCGCGTGGGACAGGTGGCGGGCCAGCGCGGTCCAGAATTCGGCGGCCCGCTCGTTGTTCGCCACCTCATGGAAATCCTCCGCCCACACCAGAGCGGGGGCAGCGTGTCCAAGCAGTGCGGCCACTGCGTTGGCCAGCACGGTGACGTCCGGTGACTGTGCGGCCAGGGCGCGTTGCAGGACCTGTTTGGCCCACGCGGGCGCTTCTGGCAAATCCAACAGGTCGCCGAAACCCGTTTCGAATGCCCGGGTATGGAGCGTGAACTTCAGCCCCCCCGCTTCAGCCAGCAGGCGCTGTCCCAGATGGCTTTTGCCAATGCCTGGCTCCCCCACCACAGCCAGCGCCAAATGGCCCCTCCGTGTATGAACATGTTCCATCCGGCGAATCAGCGCTTGCACGAGGTCAGGGGTCATAGCGACGTCTCCCTTTGGTGGCCGTGAACTGTCCAGCAGGGCCATAACGTTGTGGTGACGCTTTCAGTGTGGCATGACCGGCTGTTCAGGTATTTGCTTTTTTTAGCATTGAGCATGAACAGCGTCTACCGTTGGGCTGAACCCATATGCCCAGATCAGCTTCAGCTACTGCCGGCTGAGCAGGTGCGCCCGTAGAATTCGCTCAGCAGCCCAGCACCCTCGTTGAGGTTCAAGATGTTGCTGCAGCCCGTCAGGTCCTGCGCGCGGCTCTATCCATTCAAGATGCCCTGCTCAATCAAACTGTGCGCTCGCATGGTGTTCTCGTCCCTCCGGTCATTCCGACGCTTCAGTATGCCGGGTTCAGTGGAGTGCCTTTAAGCATTACAGCAACCCAAGTTCCAGAGCACGCAATACTGCCCGCGTCCGGTCACGGGCTTCGAGTTTGAGCAGGATATTGGAGACGTGGTTCTTGACGGTGCCTTCTTTCAGGGAGAGTGCGTCGGCCAGTTCCTTGTTGGAATAGCCGCCAGACATCAAGCGCAAAATATCAAGCTCCCGTTCGGTGAGCTTGACCTCATCTTCGGGGGACAGACTGGCCACAGGATGACGCAGTCGCTCCAGCAAATGTTGGGGCACCAGCGGTCCATTCAGGCTCCCTCCCTGCGCCACATGGCGCACGCTGGCAATCAGCTCTTCATAGCTGACGTCTTTGAGCAGCGAGCCCCGTGCCCCTGCGCGCAGGCAATGGAGGAGTGCGGCGTCGTCATTGAAGGTGGTCAGGATTACTGTTGGCGGCAGACAACCCAAAGCGTTGAGCGCTTCCAGCACGCCCGGACCATCCAGATGCGGCATTCGGACGTCCAGCAACAGCAGGTCAGGCTGCGTGTCCTGCACCATTGCAACAGCGGCCTGACCATCCGCCGCTTCGGCGATGACCTGAATATCGGGCGCGAGTTCCAGCAAGCGGCGCAGCCCCAGCCGGACCAGGGTCTGGTCGTCTACCAGAGCCACACGAATCATCCAGACACCGGCAGTTGCCCTTCCAGATGGAGTGCGCCGTCGTTCCTGACCCTGACCGTCAGGGCGCCGCCGAGTTCCGCGAACCGTTCGTGAAGGCCCGTCAGGCCGTTGCCCGGGCAAAACGGCAGCCCCAGCGTGCCGTCGTCATGGGCGGAGACGATGAGTTTGTCGGAACAGTGTTCCAGGCGCAGCCACAGACGGGCCGCCTGAGCGTGACGGACCGTGTTGGTCATGGCCTCCTGAAAGAAACGCAGCAATGTCCGCGCCTGGGGGGCCGAGTCCGGTATGAACTGCGCAGGGCAGTGGAATTGAATGTCGAGACCGGGCACACTTTCAACCAGCATCTGGGTCAGATGGAGCCAGTCTTCCTGGGCGGTCCGCAGGGTGGTCACGCTCGCGCGCACGTCGCTGAGCAAGAGTTTGTTGAGCGCCAGGGCGCGCGTCACTGGCGGGCGCACCTGTTCGGGCGGCACCTGCGCCGCAAATTCCAGTTCCAGGCCCAGCACCGTGAGGTGGTGACCCAGCGAATCGTGCAATTCCCGCGAGATGCGCAGCCGCTCACGCTCGCGGGCCGCTTCCTCCAACTGGGCCTGGGCGAAGCGCAACTGAAGATGCAAGTCCCCCAGTTCGCGCCGCGCCAGGCGTTCCCGGGTCAGCAGATGGACCAGCATGGCGCAAAACACCTGGACCATGGCCAGAAAAAGTCCAGTGTAGACGGCCTTGCCGAAACCCAGCTCGGGAATCAGGACCACGAAAAGCAGCAGGCTCTGCGCACCAATCCAGAGCTTGACCCACGGCCAGGCCAGCAGCCCTGGCAACAGCACGGCCACCAGGACCAGCAAGATGGTCATATCCCCCTCTGAGGAATACGTTGCGTTCAGCGTCAGGGCGCACAGCCCCATCAAGGCGCAGCCGGTCAAACGGGCCGTGCGGCGCGTCAGATCGCCGTGCTTGAGCCAGGGTCCCAGGTGGTAGGTCACGCTCCAGTACAGCGCACCAAACCCCAGAAACGCGCCCATCCAGAGTTCCAGTGGCCCTGATCCCAAATTGACCAGCGTGTCACGGCGTCCAGCGAGATCAAAGTTGACGGGCAGAAGCGTGCAGAGCCAGGCCAGCAGACCGCACCAGCGCATGGCGGTCACCGAGGCGTTTCGCATTGCCCCGAATGCTATCGCCACCTCTGGCCACCTGTCATGTGCCAGAAGTCATGTCATCAGGGGTGACTTCTGGCACATGTACCTAAAGCAAAACGGCCCTTACATTTGGCCAGACCAAACGAAATCAGAACTTATGCAGCCGATGTTGAGACTCGGCAGACATCTTTCTGACGCCATCAAGATGGTTCCTGGTCAAGACTTCCTTTCATTGTCCACAGCCCATCCCAGCTTCAAAGGAGTTCCTGGAAATGAATTAGTTCTACAGGGTTGGCTTGTTTTTGAGCAGAAAGTGTTTGTTTTCAGAGAGAACGTACAGTTTTTGAACAGTGTTTCGGTTTTTAAATAAAGGAGAGGGAGTGAAAAAATTACATCTGGGATCCGTCACGCTGTTTTCATTGGTTCTGGCCGGTTGTAGTTCAATTTACACGCCAGAAGCAGCGGTCACTGGAGCCAGGGGAGGCCAGCAGATTCAGCAGCAGTTTCGGCTGCCCTGCGAGGAATTCTCGCTGAACGGTACAGCGTCGGTTCAAGGATTACTGACGCCCTGTGGAGACCCGGATCCCGATCCGCCCTCGGATGAAACAGTCCTCACTCCACAGGCCAGGGTTCTTGAATACAGCGCCATTGTGGCCTACGACCCGGAGACTGGACAACTGGTGTTGAACAGCACGCCGCAGACGGACGCTTACACCCCCGGGCTGGTGGTGGTGGGTGGCTTGACCGCCGCGACGCCAGGTGGCGTTCCCCCCCGGCGCATCATCAGCATCCAGAATCAAAACGGCAACTGGGTGCTCTCAACGGCCGAAGCAGCCCTGACAGACGTGATCGAGGAAGGCACCCTGGACTACACCCGGTCCATGCGCGTTGATGAGATCGTCCGGGTTGAAGGCGAAAGTCAGTGTGATTCAGACGTGAGCTATCTTATTCCGTGCGGCGCCCCACTGACCGAGTCAAGCAGCCGCGTGAACGGCCAGAGTCTGCTGAAGGCACTCACCGTCAACTGCTCTGCCGCCGGAAGCATCTTCAAGAAAGATTTTGACAAGGGCGTTTTGAAGGGCTGCATTGACCTCGGGGTTCAGCCCCATGTCAGCTTGAAGATCCGCCGCGCACAGCTGGAGTCCTTTGAAGCTTCCGTTCAACTGAACGAACAGGCCAAACTGCAAGTTGAGTTCCTCAATCAGAGCCAGAACTTTTCAAAAGACTGGGAGCTGGGATCCATCTGGTTTCAACCGTTTGAAGTGTTCATCGGTCCAGTCCCCGTGCTGCTGACGCCATACGTCAAGTTTATCGGCCATCTGGACGGTTCAGTGTCCGGCACTTTCGAGTACACCGTGACCCAGGACGCCACGTACAAGGGCGGGCTTCAGTACCGAAACGGCTCCCTGTCGCCCATCAACGAGCGGACAGTCCATTTCACCTTGCCTGAGAACAACTGGGACGGCCTTAGCAATTACAAGGCAGACGCGAAAGCCAGCATCGAGGCCAGAGCGGGCATTGGGTTTTACGTCACAGTGATCGCCGCACACGCTGACGGCGGCGTCTATGCTGGGGTCCGCGCCTTCGCCAAAGGGAGCGTCGATTCTGAGCGGCATCCGCTGTGGCAGATCACGGCCGGTCCACAGTTCTGTCTCGGCTACAACGCCCATCTGGAGGTGCTGCTCGGCGTATTTGACCGGTCCTGGAACGGAGAAAGGTGCGGCAGCCTCTACACGGCTTTTGAGCGTCACTCTTCAGACGTTGGCCCTGTCTTCAACACGGGCGTGGCGACGTGGAACACGGTCTCCCTCAACTTCGACGTCAGCAAGGGCGAGGTTCAGATTTTGCGGGTCAATCCTGCGGGCGGTGAAACCCAGGTGGGGTATCTGACCAGCAGCGGACGGTTTGACCTGACACCGTTCCTCAACCCGGGCGGAGACGACACAGAGTTCAAGGTGGTGGGGGTCTCGGTCAAGGACTGGGTGTACAAACACAAGCTGGCGATGGTCGCCTTTGCCGATGGTCAGCGTCTTTGGGACGGAGGCACCAAGGAGTGTGGGATGGGCAGCTTGTCTGGCTGTCACTCGAAAGTCGAGTACAGATTCAATGTCAACAGGAGTTTAGGACTTTTTGAGCCACTGGCACCGTAATCGGCACGCACCGGCATTTTCAGGGCCGCCCTTTGGGGCGGCTTTGCGTGGTTTGGAGATGTTCAAAGCGGGGGAGACTGACCCGCAGTGGCTGATGACACTGAGCGGGAGGGCGGTAGGACTGTTGTGGTGCCTTAACTGGACTCTCGGCAGGCAGAGGGCAGAAGTGGCCTGATTCTCAGGCCACTTCTGCTGCGACTGTTGACCACGTCTGGAGCGCTTGCTGCTGATTGCTTTTCGAGTGGCGGCGGAAACGCTGGTGCAGGAGTGGCGGTGGAGATTCTCGATCCGAGCGTGGAGGCGCAGAAATTCTCGGGGCCGTTTCCGCCGCTTGAATCCAAGCTGCTGCCGCTCTTAACACCGTGTGGACCGCTGGGAGTGCTCAACGCTGTTGTTGCAGTCGGCCGCCCGGATCACTTGCTGATGCTCCACGCCAGCCAGGCTGGACAGGGCGCGGAGAGCGGCCTGATCGCTCCGGAGACCATCCGTGTGGATCACCTCTGGGACGTTATATTCACCCAACAGTCTTGTCAAAAACTCTTCGCGGCTTCGGTATCTCGATGCCGTTGAAGAAGGATATCGAGCACGAAGCCGTGGCCGTGTTGGTCCACTGCCCGCCACGAACAGTGACGGACGCTATCCACCGTCACGTCAAACTCATCCAGAAGCCACCCCAAACCCCAGCGTCCCCTCCCACTGACGCAGGCCATTAGCGAAGAGCGGACCTCATTCGAGACACCATTCGCGCAACGTCTCGTGACTGACCAGGGTGCCGCGCGGGTGCAGCCATTCCTGAACATTTCGGTAGCTGAGAGAAAAACGGTGATACAGCTTTTCGGGCGTGCTGGATGATCACCATCGGAGATTGGTGGCGGTCAGCCTTGGTGTCGGTCACGGATGGTCAGCCTACGCTAGGCCGCCTAAGGCAACACGACCCACTGAAGTGAAAGCCAGGATCCGTCAAGGCCAGGGCATCTTTTCAGGTGACTCCTCAGCGGGGGCCGAACGGCTTGAGCTCGCGCATGTGCATGTAGACGTATTCTTCGCGAATGGAGACTGAAGGCAGAACCCCCATTCAGGGAAAAGCAAGGTCTAATTTAGCCTGATGGAGACCTGACGACCTGGAACCGTCCAGAGGGCAGGAGCTCGCCCAACTGCGATGGCTATTAATCCGACTTGTCAAGTCAGATTAATATTTGCCAGAATCAAGGCGCGACTGAACGGTGGCCATGGCCCCTTCGGACAACGAGGAGTTGTTATGCAGAAAAGAGTCTGGTATTCAGCCTTCCTTCTATGTGGTTTGACCCAAGCTGCAGCAACCACGTACCCAGTGACGCTCACCCATGAGGCTGGAACCACCACTGTGCAGAAACGCCCCCTGCGTGTCGTGGCCCTTGGACCTCATGCCCTGGATCTGCTGCTATCACTTGGAGTACAACCTGTAGGCTACGGCGAAGCATCGACGTACATCAAGACGCCCGCCTTCGGCTCTCCCATACGTGACATCAAGTACTTGGGCAGCCGTATCACTTCCAGCCCAGTGAATGTCGGCGACCGTTTTAGTCCAAGTCTGGAAATCCTGGCGACCCTTAAACCTGACCTGATCATTGGCGAGAACTACGCGCTTCCTGTTTATAACCAGCTGAGCCGCATTGCGCCAACACTCCTTTTCAAGGGTATAGACAGGAATGAGTGGCAAAAAACACTTCCAGCTCTTGCTAGAGCGCTCGATAAGGAAAAGGTCTATAGCAGTATACTTAGTAAGTATAATAAGAGTGTTCAGACCACGAAATCTCAATTGTCAAGCACTATAAAAAACAAGAGAGTATTGGTCATTTGGACCGGAGGTGGTCCTGAAAAGAATACATTCACCATCAGCGACAGTAATGATTGGACGGGGGGTCTACTGAAAGATCTGGGATTCAACGTCATTGATGGCGATAAAAGAGACGCTGCAGTCAGCATTGAGGGCTTATCCGCTGTAGATCCCGATATGGTGATCGTCTTGGCGTCTGGTACCAACACTCCAACACGGGCAAAATTCGACTGGAACTCCAGTCCATTGACAAGTGGACTGAGAGCAAGCAAGGCAAATCAGATCTACTATTTTGACTATCATTTGTTCAGGCGAATTCGCGGTCCTATCGCTGCACAGCTGATTGAGCGTCAATTGGTCAAGGAGATGACGAAGTAAGGTAACGACCCACCACGGAGACGTCTCTTGTGGTAGGTCGTCGCACGATACGGGAATGGCGTTAGGAAAACAGGAACCGCTGAGTAAGACTCTCCGTACTATGCGGCATGTTTCTAGTTTCCTCACCGGCGCAGACAACGATTATGGCGCGTGGTCCTGAGCCCAAAGCCCCACGCCCTGCGTGGAGCACAGCGTTAAGAGCCCGCCGGATTCAGCTGAATCTGCGCCAAGAAGACGTAGCTGCCCGCACGGAGGATCTGGTTTCGCAAGGAACGATTTCAGATTTAGAGCGTGGCAAAACCCATTTAATGAACATCACTGCGCCTCGCGTGGTCGCCTTAGCAGACGCTCTGGAGTGGACACCTCAGGACTTTGAAAAGGCAACAGGTGTGCCTATATGGCGGTCAGTAGATTTAATGGTTTCTGACGGCAAACAGACATTCTACGTAGAATCAAAACACGTAGCTGACGTAGATGTAAAAGCGAGGCGCCGGTCCGACTATCCAGCTTCGGCTGCGTCAACGGGGTACCGCATCCCCAGATCCGCTCCTCGCCCCATCGATAGCGCCCTTCTGAAGGCCGCAGAGGAGTATGGGGACAAGACCGAACTAGCCCCCCTCCGGGAATATCGCTGGCTGCGCACGCTCAACGACATCCCGTTCAAGCGTCGCCCAGTCACCCCGGAATAATGGCTGGCCGTCTTCCTCGAATACAAGGATGACTGGAATCCTCAGGATCCAGAAGAATGACGTTCGATTCCGACATTGCCAACGTTCTCGACTATCACCAGAGTCGGCACGAGGACGCTGATCACGAAACGGACATGGAGCCCCTGGCACACAAACTGGGTTACGGCTATGTCCAGCTATAACCCGACAGGCCCGCTAAACCGCGCCAACCAGCACCGTATTTGGCTCTGCGGCGTCGTGGTGGAAGCACGCCACAAGCCGCGCACGCGCCTGAATAGTACGCACTGAAATGGCCAAACCTCGCTCCAGTCCCTCGCAATCCAAGCCGACTTCAGCGAGTCTAGCCCTGAAAATGCGCCGCGCCGAACGGCTGTTTGGAGTCGGAACCGAGCAGGCAACCCCCACCACAGGAGATCAGAGATGAGACAGATCAAAATCCTCGAATACATCTCGCTGGACGGCGTTATCCAAGCGCCCGGTGGGCCGGAAGAAGGGTACAGCTATGGCGGCTGGTGGTGGCCGTTCCACGATCCCGTGCTCGAAGAGGCGATGAACGCAGCACTGGGTCAGTCTTTCGATTTGCTGCTCGGCCGCCGAACTTACGATGCCTGGGCTGGCTTTTGGCCCACCGCCGACAACGTCCCCGGAGCCGAGAACTTCAACGGGGCGACGAAGTACGTGGCGACCCACCAGCCAGAGAGCCTTTCATGGGCACCGGCTGAGGACTTGGGTCTGGACATCGTTGAGGGCATTCGCCGCGTTAAAGCGAAAGACGGCCCAGACATCCTGTGCTTTGGCAGCTCGAGCCTGACCTCCCTGCTGCTCGAGCATGGACTGGCCGATGAGGTGCATCTCATCGTCGCCCCGGTGTTGCTGGGCCAGGGAACACGGTTTTTTTCGGACACCACGCCACCGCTCGAGCTTGCACTGGTGACAACAGTGACCGCCCCTTCGGGTGGGGTCTTGAACACATACCGACCGGTTGGCCCCTTGCGGATCGCACCCATGTTGGAGACGGCTGAGTGAGACCGCAAAGAAGAATCTCTGCTCTATGAGAGAGAAGGCCTGTTCTGTACGCACCTGTTCCTGAGGAGATCAGAATTCGTGCCGCCAGCGCCGCTCCCTCGGCAGCGTGTTCCAGAGGGCTGACGGCAAGTGGGCTGCCGAGATCGACCTCGGCCTGCTGGACGGCAAACGCCGCCGGATTACCCGATACGCGGCCACGGAACGCGAGGCCGAACGCAAACTGGCCGACATGATCGCCGAGAGTGGACGTGGTGCGCTGCAGGCACCCAGCACCACCACTGTTGACGAATGGCTGAACGGCTACCTGTCTCGCAAGCACCGGGCCAGGGCCAGCAAGCCCGCGACGGTCCGGGAGGACAAGCGCCTGGCTGGCCTGGTCATCCGGCACACCGGGAGCCGGAGGCTGACCGCCCTGCATGGCGCGCACGTTCAGGCGATGATGCACGACCACGCCAGCTACAGCCCGCGCACCCGCCGCAAACTGCTGACCCTGCTGGTCTCCGCGTTGGACGAGGCGGTGGCGCTGGACCTGATCGCCCGCAACCCGGCCAAGGCCATCACCCTCCCCCGTCTCGCCACCCAGGCCAGCAAGCACCAGGCGTGGAGCAAGGCGCAGGCACAGCGCTTCTTGGAAGAGGTCAAGGGTCACCGGCTGTATGCCCTGTATCGCCTGCTGTTCGGGCAGGGTCTGCGGCTGGGTGAAGCCATCGCCCTCCAGCTCGACGATCACGACCCGGCCCGCTCTACCCTGTCGATTCACCAGACCATCCAGCGCGAGGACTGGCAGCAGTCGCGCCGCACGGGGACCGGCACGCCCAAGACGGCGGCGAGCATTCGGCTGCTGACCCTGCCCGCCGATCTAAACGCCGTATTGGTGGCCCATCGTGAGCGCCTGGCGGTGGAAGCTGAGAAGGGAAAGGCAGCAGGTCTGTGGCGCGAGTGCAGCTGGCTGTTCCCGTCCGAGAGCGGCACGATGCTGGGAGACCGCAACGTCGCTCGCCACCTCGACGAGATCCAGGCCCGTATCAATGCCCGCACGCCTGCGGATCCGTTGCCGCGGCTGACGCCTCACGGCCTGCGGTACACCTTTATTAATGTGGTGATCCGGGCCGGTGCGCCGTTCGATGTGGTGGCCGCCATCGTGGGGCATTCGTCGCCGGTGATCACCATGAAGATCTACCGCCAGATTCAGCAGGAAGAACTGCAGGAGACGGGTGCGAAGCTGGACGGCTTGTTTGATCTGGATTGAATAGGCTGAACTTCAATTGTGGATAGGGGAAATAGCACTACTTAAACACATGGTTTTACGAAAACAGGCCAATAAATGCTGTGACGCTCTGTTGCCACCCTCGCCCCAGAGTCAGTGAACCCAGTACAGCAGCCGCTGCCCTGTCAGTGGGAATCGTCCTGCTTGCCCCGATGGCCCAGGCGTGCGGTCTGGTTTCATCACTCCATGGTTCGGTCAGCAGCGAGAGCACCACTTGCTGTTCGTGGCGCACGAAGGACACCTGATAGAGAGACCACCAGACGGTGGGAATATCGTTCTGCACTTCATGCCAGCCTTTGGCGGTCAGCGCTTCAACGACGACAAACCATTGGGGAGGCAGATAAGCGGGCACATCCCAAGGATATGGCGAGCCCCCATGCATACAGCCACGTGTTTAAGTCGTGATAGGTAGTATCTGTCCGTATCTGGAATGGAAAAGCCCCGCCTGAGGCGGGGTTTTTCTGTGCACCTTAATGGACTTGAACCATTGACTGTTTAGAAGGTACCCTAGGCGCACGGGAATCGCGTCCCCCGCGCCTTTTAGGTCCTGCTCTCCTCAGCGTGTGGCGAGGTCAGCGTTGGCCAGACCACTGCCAAAACCTTGCTTCTGGCCCACGTTCTCGGCCGTGCGCTTCAGGTAGGCCTTGAGCTGGTTGGTGCTGAACTCGGGGTGCTGTGCCTTGACCAGCGCGGCGACGCCCGCCACGTGGGGGCTGGCCATGCTGGTGCCGGCGAGCCAGTCGTAGCCAGGCGTGCCATCCGCGTTAATGATGCTCGACAGAATCAGGTGGGTGAACCAGTCGGCCGGGCGTTTGGCCCTGTTGGAGCTGTCGCACCAGCTCAGGCCGTTGGCGGGGTTCGTCCCGCAGTCCCCACCCGGCGCAGCGATGTCCGTGGACGCTCCATAGTTCGAGTAGAACGCCAGCACATCCGGGCCATTAGCCACGAGGTTGCCCTTGGCGTCAGTGGCAAGGACCGTGACCCCCGTCGCAGAAACGGACATGATGCCCGGAACGTCGGACGGGATATGCGCGATGTTGCCGTTGGAGTTCTCCGCGTCATTGCCGGCCGACGCGATGATCAGCGTGCCCTTCTTGTCCGCGTAGTTCATGACGCGCTGCCACGCCAGCCATGATGCGTTGTCGTCCTTGTTCGAGCGATCGAGGGTGCTCCCCAGGCTCATGTTGATGATGTTCACGCCCCGGTTCGCAGCGTCCACGATTGCATCGAAGATGGGTCCATCGAAGCCGCCCACTCCATCCTGAAGCTTGCCCTGAGCGTCGGTGAAGCGGTAGCGGTCGAACACCTTGTATGCCGCAATTTTGGCTCCAGGGGCGACACCGACGATCGCACCGCCCCCTACGGCGCCCGCGACGGTGCCCGCCACGTGCGTCCCGTGGTCCTCGAAGATGGCTTTCGCCGTGTCACAGCCGTCGGCCGGACTCCATTCAGGGTGCGCGTCGAAGTCGATGAGCTTGCTGTAGACGGGGTAGCCAGTGGTGCCGTCTTTTCCGGTTTCCTGGCAGTAGTTGGTGCCCTTGGAGAAGGCGATCTGACCCACCATGTCTGGGTGGTCACTCATGACGCCCACGTCCAGCACGCCGACCGTGATGCGGGACTGCGCGTTGCCAACCCGGTTGGCTGCGACCTGGGCGCCGATGCGGCGCATGTCCCACTGATACCCGTAGAGGGTGTCAGCGGCCGTGGCGCTGTAGCCCCCGGCCGTGTTGCTTGCGTCTGCCGCCACCCGCTCGGTGGGCGGCAAGGTATAGAGATGCTCCAGCCCCACCGCGAGCACGGCGCTGTCGCGCTCCAGCTTGGCCCGCACTGCCGCATTCCCGCTGATGGTCGCCACGCCGGTTTCGGTCACGGCCTTTTGCACCCAGCCGCCCGCAGCCGAGACACGCTTCGCGGTGTCGGCAGGCAGGCGCTGATCTTTGAAGACCACGATGTAGCGCTGGCTAGGGGTCACAGCCTGGGAGGAAAGCCCGGCGCTTTGATCCGGCGAGTTCTGCTGCCCACAGGCGGCGAGCGTAAGGGACAGGGATAGGGCCAGTGCGGCCTTTAAGCACTTCATGGTCATGTTGCCTCCGATTTATTTTGGTCTGGGTACCTTAGCGCCGCTCCGTGAAAGAATCGTTAGCGATCTCACTTTTGAGTGCTGTGGTGTGGACTGTCTTCGAAGGCCACCGCTGAAGCGCAGGCCGCTACGCCACAACGCGACTTTGAACAGTCAGGGCGACGCGAGTTCGCCTGTTTGGTCTGGATAGGCTGTACTTCAACTGTACAGAGGGGATACGGGCGTCAACTGACTGTATCTGAAATAGGAAAAACCCCGCATAGAGCGGGGTTTTCTTGGTGCACCCTAATGGACTCGAACCATTGAGCGACCGCCTTTCTGGCGGTCGCTCTTGAGTTTCTTCCGCCAGGCCTGGTCCTAACTGGGGGGTTGATGGGACGTCTCGCTGGTCCGCGTGACCTGCGGTTTCCGGTCACTCACGGCTTAACAGCTTACCTCCATAAAATTGCCAGAACCGGCGCAGGCCGGACGACAGAGTTCACATGTTGAGCGCGCGGGAGTGAGGATAAGGCGGTTTCACGCAGCGCGGAAGGGATTCAAGGCACGATGTGAACCAGCATGCCCTGCCAGCCGATGCGAGGATTGAACACCTCACTTAATTTCGGGCTGCTTGACCACCTGCTTCATGCCCTTCTGAGTCCAGCCGGTCAGCCAGCCCAGTCTGGACGGATAGCTGGTGTTACCGTTCCAGACGTAGTTCACCAGCCCACGTCGGGTGGTCAGCAGTTCGCGGCGCAGATACAGTGGAATGGACGGCAGTTCGGTGACAAACTGCTGCTGCATCTTCGCGAACAGGGCCTTGCGGGCAGCTGGGTCCGTTTCAGATCGGGCCTGGCTCCAAGCTTTGTCGTAGGCCGCATTGCACCAGCCGCCCACATTGTTGCCCCCATAACCGTTGGCCTTGCTGGGCACATTGTCTTTCTGAGACGGGGTGGTGGAGTCATCGCAGTAAAACTCGTTGCCTGCCTCCAGCAGCGGCACACCGCCCCCCGCCGCCTCGAACACGCCGGTCCACGAGCCTTCAGACGTTCTGGGAAAATAGTCCTGCCCGAAGACCACTGAGGCGGGCGCGTTGTTGACCTTGACGTCGATGCCCACCTTACGCAGGTTGTCCTTGATGAAGAGCTGGTTACGCTCGCGCACCGCATTGCCTGCCGTGGTCACGTACTCCAACACGAACTTGACAGTCTTGCCACCTACACTGCGCTGCAAAATGCCGTCTGAACCAGCCTTCCAGCCCAGCCCAGCCAGCAGTTGCTTGGCTTTGGCTGGATTATAGGCGTATTCGCCTTCCAGCGCAGCCGAATACACCGGCGAGTTGGGGTTCACAAAAGTATTGGTCACCGACACCGTGCCTCCCAGCAGGTCCTGCGCGATGCTCTTGCGGTCGATGGCGTACAAGATGGCTTGCCGCGTTTTGGGATCGTCCAGCTTCAGGTCTGAGACGGCTTTCACGTTCCCAAACTTGTTGATGATCAGGTTCTCGAAGGCGGTGCCCTCCACCAGGGAAACGTTAAAAACGTTCTTGGCGTTGTCGCGCAGCAGCTTGAGGGTAGCGGGGGAGTTGGCCAATCCCTGCGTGGACGTTGCGTCGATCTGCCCGGCCAGCAGCGCCGTCTGCAGCGTATTGGTGTTGCCGATAAAACGGTAAATAATACTCTGCACGCCGTTGGGGTTCTTCTGCCAATATGTCGGGTTGCGCTTCATGACCATGCTCTGCCCCGGCGTCCAGCGCGTGAAACGGAAGGGGCCGCTGACAACCGGCGGGCCGCCCACGCTGGTGGAGATGGGCGTGCCCAGCAGATCTTTAAGGATAATCGCCTGCTGCTGCTCGGCACTCTTGCCTTCCAAGTTGGCCTTGACCCGTTCCCAGAGGGGTTTCCATACCTGTGACGGTAGGTTGGAGAAGTCGCCGGGCTGCACGCCTTTCTGGTAAAAGAGGTTGATCGGCGAATAAGTGACCTCAAAGTTCTTGGCATCGATCACCTTGAAGGCCGTGGGAAAATTGGCCCGCGTAATGACCGGCACACGCTTGTCGCTGGCGATCTCGTAGAACAGCCGGAAATCCTCGCTGGTGATCGGGCGGTTGTCGCTCCAGGTGATGTCGGGCTTGAGGGTCCAGCGTACCGTCATGGCGGTGGGTTCCCCCTTGGCATCGCGGGTGTACTTGACCCTGCCGTTGCCCTCGGTGGGCAGTTGCGCGGCCATGTCCGGCTGGATCTTGCCGTCCAAGTCGATATAGGTCAGGTCACGGTACATCCAGCCCATGATCTCGCGGGTCACTGATTGGCTGTTGACGATGTATTCCAGCGCTGAAGGTTCCTGACTGGCCCCGATGATCAGCGAGTTGTCAGTCGGACCAGCGTGGGCGAGGGTCAAACTGCAGGACAGCGTCAGGCTCAAGCGGATAGCGGCGCGGGGCAGCGTGATGGTCATGAACGTCTCCTAGGTTGAGGATGTCTTGGACAAAAAGAAGGTGGACCGGCGAGTCGGAATACCGACTCGCGCACGGTCCTCCTCCCAGGGATGAGTCTGGAGAGGATTATCTGGGCAATGCAGAAAGGGAGAAAGCACGTTTTCCCGCTATTGGTTTCATTAGAAATGTGCGTTGGGCAGTTGCCTTTTGACTTTTGGAGCGCACTGTGACAATGGCTGAATTGTTTCAGCCATTGTCATAAACGTCTCAACCCTGTTTCAGAGTCAGGCGTTCGCAGAACCCTGCTGCGATGAATTCAGGCGAGGTGAGTGCTCTCCGCTCAACCTCCTCAACGCTGTCTGGACCGATTTTGCGGGGCGCCCTACAGAATTTCCCTAACTCCGGCGCAATGTTGAGCCTTCTCCTGAGCGCGCAGTCACGCCGCCCGCCCAATAGGTTGCGCGTCCAGATGTTGTTCTATACACGCTCCCTTTCATCCTCCAAACCCCTTCTCACTGAGGTTTCCATGCTCAAATACACCCTAAAACGCGTCGCTGCTATGGTTCCCATTTTATTGGTGGTGTCGCTTCTGGTCTTCGCGTTGATTCAATTGCAGCCGGGCACCTTCGTCGATGACCTCAAGCTCAGCAACCCCAACATGACGGCGCAGGAGGTCGAGAATCTGCGCCGCGCCTACGGCCTGGATCAGCCCTGGTACGTCCAGTATGGCAAGTGGCTAAGCCACGCCGTGCAGGGGGATTTCGGGATCTCGCGCAAGCAGTACATCCCAGCCGCCACCTTCGTGGTGGAGCAGCGGCTGGGCAACACGCTGCTCTTAGGAGCAGGAGCACTGACGCTCTCGCTTCTCATCGGCATTCCCCTGGGCATCCTGTCAGCAGTAAAGCAGTACAGCGTGCTGGACTACGTCACCACCTTCTTCGCCTTCGTGGGCTTCTCTCTTCCTGTGTTCTGGTTTGGCCTGATGCTGCTGATCGTTTTCAGCGTTAACCTCAAGGTGCTGCCGGCTGGGGGACTGTCCAGTCCCAATGCCACGCCGCTGGTCAGCACTTCAGCCACCTTTGACGCAACGGGCCCGGTCACGAAAGTGCAGCAGTCAAACGGCCAGACGCAGGTCACGGTAGAGGTCTACGACGCCGACAGGGGGGCCACCGAGGACCGGACCTATGCACTGCCGACTGGGGTCAAGAGCGAGGTGCAGGTAGGTGATTACGTCTCGCCGGGCCAGCCGTACGGCCGCAGTGTGACCGTGGCAAGCTGGTTGAGCTATGCACTGGACCGGCTGAAGTATTTGGTGTTGCCGACCGTAGCATTGGCCGTGATCCAGATTGCCACCTGGACACGCTTTATGCGGGCAGCGTTGCTGGACGTGATCAACCAGGATTACGTGCGAACGGCGCGGGCCAAGGGTCTGCCGGAGGGGCGGGTCATCTCCAAACACGCCCTGAGGAATGCCCTCATTCCCGTGATTACCCTGATCGGACTGTCACTGCCAGGACTGGTCAACGGGGCTGTGATCACTGAAACAGTCTTTAACTACCCCGGCATGGGGCTGGCGCTGTATCAAAGCATCCTGGACAAGGACTACAACCCGGCGATGGTGATTTTGCTGCTGCTGGCTGTCATCACACTGCTGGCCAATTTGCTGACTGATCTGGCCTACGCTCTGCTCAGCCCTCGGATCCGGTTTAGCTGATGACAGTCACGGCTCCTGTGGTCAAGTCGAAGCCTGAGTCCGCCTGGACGATGGTGCGCAAGCGATTTCTCAAACACAAGCTTGCAACGGCTGGACTGATCATTCTGCTGTTGCTGATCCTGCTGTCAGTCTTTGCGCCGCTGCTTGCGCCGTACTCACCCTCGCAAATCGACGCCACCAATGTGTACGCTGCTCCCAGTTTTCAGCACCTCATGGGCACGGACGCCCTGGGCCGGGACATCTTCAGCCGGTTGCTGTATGCCGGGCGGGTCAGTCTACTGGTGGGCTTCACCGTCACCATCCTGACCGCGCTGATTGGGACCGGGCTGGGGCTGCTGGCTGGATTTTACAGTGGGCAACCGCTGCTGGTGGCCTTGGGTCCGCTCTCGCCTCAATGGGCTGAAGCCAAACACAGAGGGGGCGGCAGTTTTTGGCTCAAAAGCGTCGTGCGCTGGGTGGGGTGGTCTGCTGTCATCGCCTTCGTACTGCGGGCCACCGGACAGTTCGCCAGCGTGAATGACGGCATATTCTTCACCGTCACCTGGATCATCGGCGTGACGTTGGCCATCCTGATCTTCTATTTTAGCTTTTTCAGCTCCATCCGCTTGGACATCGACTCGGTCATCTCGCGCCTGATCGACATCTTTCTGGCGATTCCTACGCTGCCCTTTCTCCTGGTGCTGGCCGGGCTGTTCTCCAATCCCAAGATCGGTTTGGGCGTCACCCTGGATCAGCTGTTGGGTCCAGCCCGTTCGGTGACGGTCATCATTTTCGTGTTGACCCTGTTTGGTTGGTTATCGATGGCGCGCATCGTGCGCGGCACCATCCTGAACCTGCGGAATGCCGAATTCAACGAGGCCGCCGTGAGCCTGGGAGCCAGTGACGCCCGCGTGATGTTACGCCACCTGCTGCCCAACTCAATTGCGCCTATCTTTGTGCAGATCACGCTGGACCTGGGGCACGCCATTGTCGCTGAGGCTGCGCTGAGCTTCCTGGGGCTGGGCATTCAGGAACCCACTGCCAGTTGGGGCAACATCCTGAATGGTGCGCAGGAAGCTATTTTTCAGCAGCCCACTGCCGTCTTCTGGCCAGGACTGTTCATCCTGTTGACCACGCTGGCCACCAATTACATTGGGGATGGACTGCGTGACGCAATCGACCCGCGCAGCCGGGGGTAATTGGGATCCGCTTTGGGCCACAAGTCTATTTGGTTCGTCAGGACACGCCCCACTACTCCTATGCTCACGGTGGTGTTGCCTTAACTGGCGTCACGGCGGGGTGAGGGCAGGGGTGGCATGAGGTTCAAACCGCCCCTGCCGCAACCATTGACCACGTCTGAAACGCTCGCCTCTGACTATTTTGCCTGGTTGTGGCGGAAACGCTGGTACGGGAATGATGGCGGAGGTTGTGTATTCGCGCGTGCAGACGCAGGCATTCCTGCGCTCGCTTCCCCCGCTTGAAGCCCTGTTGCTGGCGTTCCTGACGCCGTGTAGGACGGTGAGTTTGTTCAATGGGGTTGTGGCAGCGGGCCGTGGAAATCACCTCCTGGTGGTTGACCTCGGCCAGACTCGCGATCTGCCAGATCGCCGCGCCATCGCTGGCGAGCATATCTGTGCAAATTCTGTCTGGAACATCCTATTCATCCAGGAGCCGGGTCATGAAGGCCTTCGCTGCTTCGGTGTCTCGGTGCGGTTGAAGCAAGATATCGAGCACGGTTTCGTGCTTGTCCACCGTCTGCCAGAACCAGTGTCGGACGCCATTCACCGTCACGCAAAGCTCGTCCAGAAGCCACCCAGAACCCCAGCGTCCCCTCCCGCTGGCGCAGGCTTTCTGCGAAGAGCGGGCCCGGTGGTGGAGATTCGTGATGCGGGCGTGCAGGTCAAGGAAACCTTGTGCTCGTTTTCGTGACCTGAACCCCCGTTGTTGCCGAACACGGCGCCATGTAGGGCGATGCGACTGCTCGACCAGATTGTGATAGCGGTCGAGCCCACCTGAAGGTGTTCCACGGTGTGGAGCAGGGGGAGTTCTCCAAGCGCTGCACCATCACTCCAGCGCTTGTCGGTGTGAATGACGTCTGGTACATCGCCCCTCTCCCAGCAGTCGGTGGAAGAACGACTTGGCCGCCCCGGTGTCTCGGTGTTCCTGAAGGAGGACGTCCATTACCGCTCCGCGTTCATCCACGGCCCGCTACAGCCAGTGTTTGACCCCACCGACGTCCACGCACCGTAACGTCAAGATGCCACCGGGTACCGCCACGCGGTACCCGGTGGCGTAGACCGAGCGCGAAAAGATCACTGAAGTCGATGCACCACCTGCGGATGGATTCGCGCGTGACGACGCCCCGTTCCAGCAGCAGTTCTTCGACGTCGCGGTCGCTGAGTGTGAAGCGATGAGAGAGCATTGGCGGCATGGCCGATCACAGCGAGGGGAGACCGGTTCCGGGAAGCTTTTGACCACTCAGCACCGCGTGACCCTACCCCAATGACTTGCGACAATCCACCTGCTCAGTCGGATGCAGTGACGACTGAATTTTTGCAGCGAACGGAGGCATCAACATGGCCCACGGGCGGAAGATCACTGGGCGAGGGAGGAGGGGGTGATCGCTGCCTTATTGGTGAGTTTATCCCAACGCCGCACCTGACCCGTTCCGGGAGCGGCTGCCCCACCGACGGTGATGAAGGCGTCTCCGTTTCCGTTAAAGGCCAAGCTTGTGGGGGTATCTAATCCGCTCAATACGGTTTCCTTAATGCCCCCGGCCTTAATGCGGATCACCGAACCGGAGCCAGGGGCTGGACCTTGTTCTCCAAACTGACCGAGCTCGACAGCGTAGAGGTTGCCATCTGGTCCGGTTCTGAGGTCAGTGGTCATGGTCAGACCTGTGGCGTAATCGGTCTTGCTGCCATCACTGGCCACCCGCACCACCTTGCTCGAACCCGGGGTGAAGGGAAAGCCGGGGAGGAGGGACACATACGCCGCTCCATCGTTCAGGAAAGCGATTCCCGTCGGGACCGCCTGCGAGCTCGGAGGAACCCCAGGACCAGGATTGGCGTTGGGAAGGTTATCGAAGACCGTGACCAGAGTGATCGCGCCTGTCATGGGGTCCACACGCAAGAGGTCATTTCCGCCCGCATCGGTCACCCAGAGCTGGCTGTCCGGTCCGGCCGCCAGGCCATAGGGATGCGAATCTGCTCCCTGTTTGTCTGGATCGTTGGCCTTCTCAAACGTCCAGAGATTGGCAATCTCAGTCGTGGAGCTTCCGTCGAGGCGCAGGAGAGCCGCTGTTTTTGGCAGCCGCTCGATGCTGGAATCTGCGGCCCAGTGTCCGCTGGTGATATACAGCTTCCCGCCGAGTTCCATTACTCGGCTGGCCCCTTCGGCCCCCTCGGCGCCGGCCACTGAGGGCAACATGGCGACATCGGTCATCACGCCACTCGGACTCACCCGCACGAGGCGCGCTGTGTCCCCGTAGCTGTTGGTCGTCGGTTCAGCGCTGCCAGGTCCACCCGGCGTGGTAAAGGTCCCGGGTCCACCTGTACCGGAGTCCGCGATCCAGACCGTGCCATCTGCGCTTACATACACGCCCTGCGGACCGTTGAGCCCCTGGGCCACAACGGTGCCCTGATGAACCACCGGAGCAGACATCAAGTTACAGCCTGACAGGAGCGCCGTCATGGCGGTGACACAGAGGAGGGAGCTTTGCCGTGTTGTGGGGTGGGACATGTTGTCCTCCTTGTTCCTTGAAAGGTCAAGACCAAGAACGCAGCTGGCCAGTCCGAGAGATCATCCGGAGGACTGTTCCGGTCTGTCTGCTCTGATCCTCCAAACAGCACATGACAGGGCAAGTGCAGGACCAGAGCCAGTGGCCCATAGCCACAGAATCAGGGGGCCAGAGCTTGGCAATAGGCGCACCTCATTTGTCGCTGAGTGAAGGGTCTCAACGCTACAAAAAGCATATACCCACCGACATTCTGTAAGCAAGCGTACAGAAAAAGCAGGCGAGCCAGGGCCGTCACGGGTCCGCCGACCCCACCGTCAATTCACTGTGGCGGCCCGCAGCAGTTCGTGACTTCGCACCTCCCCTGCGGTCACGTCGCATGCCTCTTCCAGCGCTGACAGCGCGCATCCAGTTCCGCTTTACACGTTTAGGGGTAACGCGACGTGGAACGCAGCCCCTGCACCAGGTGTACTCTCCGCCCACACCCGCCCACCGTGACGCTGCACCACCTTCTTCACCATCGCGAGTCCCACCCCGTTGCCCTCGAACTCGTCCGCACGGTGCAAACGCGAGAACATCCCGAACAGCTTGTCGGCATACTGCGGGTCGAAGCCAACGCCATTGTCGGTCACCGTGACGACGACCTCACCAGATTGCTCGCACGACGAAACCGTCACGACGGGCGTGGGGTTGGGCGCGCTGTACTTCACGGCATTCCCCAGCAGGTTGACCATCACCTGCCGCAACAGGATCGCGTCTCCCCGCACGGTTGGCAGGGTGTCCAGGCGCATTTCCACCTGCGCACCGCCAGCCTCCAGGTGCAGGTCCTGACACGCTTCCCGTACAACGACGTTCAGGTCCACGTCGCGTACGCTGATGGGCTGCCGGGACGTGTGCGCAAAGGACAGCAACGCCTCCGTCAGCGCTGTGAGCCGTAAGGCGGACGTCTCGATGATACCCAGCGGTCTGAGCACCCGCTCCGGCGCGTCCTCGCCCACGGCACGGCGCAACACACTGCTGAAGCCCATAATGTGCCGCAACGGTGCGCGCAGGTCATGCGACACGCTGTAACTGAACGCGTCGAGTTCCGCGTTGACCTCCTCCAGTTCCGCCGTGCGCCGCGCCAACCCCTCGACAGCCTCAGCACGCTCAAGGGCCAGCCGTACCTGGCCCAGTGCCGTCTCCAGCAGCGCCCGATCCGCTGGGGTCCACCCGTGTTGCTGATACAGCGCGATCACCAGCACCCCGAATGAGCCGTTTCCCGTCCCGACCGGGAACGA
This sequence comes from Deinococcus humi, assembly GCF_014201875.1. Taxonomy (NCBI): domain Bacteria; kingdom Thermotogati; phylum Deinococcota; class Deinococci; order Deinococcales; family Deinococcaceae; genus Deinococcus; species Deinococcus humi. The sequence goes on from NZ_JACHFL010000006.1 coordinate 137,489, forward strand.
TGCCGTGGACAGCAGCCGCATGAGGGCGTCCAGCGGAACATGCTGGGCGCTCGGTTGGTAGTGGTCCTGGTACAGTGGCGCCTGAGTCTCGAACGGCAGGTCCAGCACCGGCGCCTCGCCGCGGGGCAGCCCCCGCGACAGGGCGACCTCGAAGGTCCCGTCCGGCATCTCGCCGACCAGGCTGCGGACCTGCCAGCGACCGCCATCCAGTTCAAAATACCCGGTGAGACCGTGAGGCAGCAGGGTCAGCAGAATCTGCTGCGCCCGGCGCAGCAGATTCACCCGGTCGGTCTCCACGGCTAGGTCACGGCTGAGCACCCCGAACGCGTCGAGCGCACGGTTTCGAGCGGCGAGCTCACGGGTCCGGTCTTCGACCGTGCGTTCCAGCGTCGCCGCCCACTGCTGCGCCTCCTGGTACAGGCGCGCGTGATCGAGGGCCACACCCGCCCGCTGCGCGAGTTCCAGGGCGAAGTCGAGATCCTGAGTGTCGTAGAACCGTTCGGTCTCCGTGAGCGCAAAGGCCAGCACACCAACCGTGCGGCCATGCGCGACCATTGGGACGCACAGGTACGACCGCAGGCCCAGCGCGTGCAACTGGCGGGTGTGCTCCGGGGTGCGTCCTTGCAGGTCGATCAGGGCGGGCGTGACGACCGGCACGAAAACCGCCTGTCCCGTCCGCAAGACTTCGGGCGCGCCGCCCGGGTCGTCGAGTCGGAGCGGCATGGCCGTCGTCACGGCGCGCACAAGCTCAACCTTTTCGGGCTTCTGGTGGGCCACGGCGACCACCCTCAGTTCCTCACCGTTTGGGAGGTACACGGCGCACCAGTCGGCTACAGCAGGCACTGCGAGTCGCGCGAGGCTCTCCAGGGTGGCGTTCAGGTCCAGCGAGTTCGCGAGGTCGCCGCTGGCGCGAGTAAGGAACGCCCCGTACTGGCGGATGCGGGCCTCCGCTTCCTGAGACCGGGCACGCTCAAGGGCCTGTGCGGCCTGAGCGGCAACGGCTTTCAGGAAGGCCTGTTCCGCCGGGTCGAACAGCCTGGGCGTGAGAAAACTCAGACCGAGTGCGCCGAAGGTATGGGCCCCGAACTGGAGGGGCAGCGCGGCCCAGGCCTCGTGGGTGTTTGCGACGCTCAGCAGTGCCTGGAATGACTGCTCGGCCTCCTCGCGGGAATGAACGAACACCGCATGCCCTTCTCGTGCTGCGGTGGCGAGCGGGACAGGGGAGGCAAGCGGGAAGGTTGCCCAGCTCCGGAAACTCTCCTCGGTCAGGCCGTTTGCGGCGATGACGCGCAACACCTCGTCCTCCTGATCGAGGGTCACCACCACGGCAAAATCCACCCCGAGTGCGGGTGGAACGATCTGCACGAGCACCTCGGCCACCTCGCGGGCGCTGGACGTCCCGATGAGGCTGGTGCTGATGGTGGCGAGCGCGCGGACATGGTCCTCGGCCTGTTTGCGTTCGTGGATGTCGCGGTGGTAGACGATCAGCCCACCGGCACTGGGATACGCGTCCAGGCTGACCCAGCGGCGCATCACGACGGAGAACACCTCGAAGTGAGCCGCACGCTGGGAGCCGAGCGCGTCTTGCAAGCGCTGGTACCCCTCGCCGGTCACAACCTGCGGGAGAACGTCACCCATGGTCTTTCCGAGGGCGTCGGGAGTAAGACCGAGGGCGCGCTGGGCCGCAGCGTTGAAGAAGGTGAAACGGAACCCGTCGTCGAGGATGTAGAAGACGTCCTGAACATGATCGAGGAGCTCAGGCAGGGTGAGCTGGATCACGTCAAGGGCTTCTGGCGAGTCGGGCATTTGGTTGCTCAGAGTAACAGTGGAACCCAGAACGTCTGTACGAATTCCGTAGAAGAGGGTCAGTGCCTTGTCCCCGTGCGGAGACGCCGTGCCGTTGAAAACGTCAGCATGATCGCCACGACCGCCAGCCCCGCGATGCCCCAGGATCCATACACCCCCAAACCATCGGCCAGCGTCGAGAGCGGATTGTCCAGGCCCAGCCGCTGTCCCAGCCAGCCCAGCGACGCCAGCGCGGCTACCGACGCTCCACCCACCCGCACCGCCGGATATGCAGGTGTGCGCGCGAGCAGGATCAGCCACGGCAGCGTCAGGGCCATCACTACGAGTTGCATCGCCTCAATGCCCAAATTGAAGCCCAGCAGGCTCAGCGCCATCTGCCCCGCATTCAAGTTGAGTTCAGCCAACGTGAACGAGAAGGCGAGGCCGTGAATCAGGCCGAAAAATCCAGCCACCAGCACCTCGCGGCCTGGAAAAACCGGGCGCAGGGCATGCACAGCGCTGATCAGAATACTCAGGGCGATCAGCGCCTCGATGGGCTGGGCGGGCAGATCCAGGCGAGCCAGCGTGCCCACAATCAGGGTCAGCGAGTGCCCCGCCGTGAAGGCCGTGATGATCTTGAGGATGTTGAGCAGTGAGTGGCGCGTTCCTGCAAATCCGCCCCAGTGGTTCAGTCCGGCCAGGAGCGGAGCGGGCAGCAGCAACGTCAGCAAAAACAGCAGATGGTCGGTTCCCGCCGCGATGTGCGAGACGCCCAGTCTCAGCATGCCCACGAAGCCCGTCCAGAGGCTGCCCCCGTCGCGGTTGACCACCAGCGGCGCGACGGTACCGTCCACTGGATTGACCCGGATGACGCCCACCTCAGCCGGGGTACCCTCAGGCGTCACACCTGCCGCCCAGTCCTGACGCACCGACACCAGCGCCGAGTGCGTGACCACCTGATGCATCACCGCGTCGTAGTTCAAGGTAAAGGCGCGGCTGCTGGCCCCAGCAGGTGGTGTCAGGGTCAGGTGGGCGTTGAGCTCCTGGTATGGCCCGCTGGCGGTCTGCTCGGCGTTCCCGATGCTCAGGTCATCCACCGCCACCGTCCACGCCTCACCATCCGGCGTGGTGGGCCGCAAGTGTTTCAGGAGGTAGGCCCGCCACTCGTTTTCATGGGCGGCGAGCAGGGTGTCTGAATCGCCGCTCAGGGTTTCATGCAGCGCCAGCCCCAGTTCGGAGAGGGGCAGCTGCATCTCGGCTCCCACCGCCCCCTCGTGAACGTCCAGCAGGATCACCGAACTCGGCATCGGGTGGGCCAACGCAGGTGAGGTCAGGGCCAGCAGAAACACAAGCAGAAAACGGAGTAGGGGAGTGCGGGTCATGGCTACCTCAGTGGGGGAGAGTGGGATCTCAATGAACGTGGCTGGCTGGCCCAGAAAAGCGGATTGAGGTATCTGGCTGGCCTGAAAAGGGAGGAAATCCCATCCAGACCTGCGGTTGAGGGTGTTCTCAAAAGGTCAGAAGCTGAAGCTTGCACCGTAATCGCGGGTGTGGTCCCGCCAGACGGTGTGGTAGTGAAGCTGTGAGCTGTACACCACGCCGTTCTGACACACGAACTCGATCCAGACGCTTGGCCCGTCGATCCGCACGTAATCGGCATTGGTGCTCAGGCTGGCATGACCGGAATAGGCGATGGAGGTGTCGTTCAGTTCGCTCTCGTAGGTGGCGAGCAGCGCGGCGGCCGTAGTGGCGTCGGCATCCTGCACCCAGGGCTTCATGGCCGCGAGCACCAGCGCTTTTTGTGCGGTACTGAGGCTGCCGACCTTCAGGCCTGCCTTGGTCGCCGGGAACTTACCGTCCTGCTTCGGGCCCAGCAGCACGTCACTGAAGGTTTGTGACAGTTTGGCGCTGGCCAGCTGACTGCTGCTCAGCGAGGCCAGCATGGCCGCCATGCCCGTCTGCTCCTGATACAGCGGTGCGTACGTCGTGGTGGCGCCGCTGGTGCCGGGCGCGGTGCAATTGTTGGCGCTCACGGCGGTGCCCGTCACGCTCCAACACTTGGGTTCGACGCCCTCGAACAACGGCGTTGCGCCCACCACCGCGCCGTTGTTGTAGGTGATATTGACGGCCAGGTGATGTCCACCGAACTGGAGTTGCCAGACGCCGGTGGCGCTGGGCGCGTTTAGAAAGGCCAGGTAGTAGTTGCCGGAGGAGTACCCACCGCCCGGGCCACCCGGTCCCCCGCCGCTGCCTGCTGCTCCCAACACGTCGTCGGCGGCCAGAATCTGCATGGCCTCCTCATAGCCCTCGTCGTCGCTCGTCCCCATGGCCGCCGACACAACCGCCCTTGCGGCCGCCAGTTGTGCCGCAGTCAGGCTACTGAGCACGATGCCGTTGCGACAACCGGATCCGCACGGCAGGTTGGACCAGTTGATCGCCAGCGCTTGGGTGCGGTTCAGCACCACGCTTGCCTGCTGGGCGGTGGAAAGGGTGGCCAGAAACGCAGTTGCGGCGCTGAGCACGGCGCTGTCATTGCTGCCCCCACCCGGGGTGCCGATGCTCACCGTGACGGCCTGCGAGGCGGTGGCTGTATTGCCTGCCGCGTCGCTGGCCTGCGCGGTGTAGGTCAGGGTGCCGTTGTTGGCGGAGGTCAGGGTGTCGGTATAGGTATACGGCGCGGCCGTGTCGGTGGCGATCACGGTGCCGTTCCGCGAAAAGACGACCTGGGACACGCCCACGTTGTCGCTGGCGGTGGCGGTCAGGGTGACGCTGCCAGCGGCGCTGAGCGTACTGGGCGTGGCCGTGAGCGCGACGCTGGGCTTGGTGATGTCCGTGGTTGTGATGGGCTCTGTCCCACAGCCGGACAGGAACAGGGCCAGGCTGACCGGCAGGCCGAGCCACAGGGAACGGGCAGAACTGGAACGCGGCATAGGAATCTCCTTGAGGCGAGGGAGGAAGTCCCCCGCCCCGATGACCTTAAAAGGAAGTTGTTCAGAACCTGAGTAGGACGCTCAGAACGAGTACTCGCCGCCGTAATCGCGGGTGTGATCGCGCCAGACGGTGTGATAGTGAATCTGTGAGCTGTACACCACACCGTTCTGGCACACGAACTCGATCCAGACACTTGGCCCATCAATCCGCACGTAATCGGCATTGGTGGTCAGCCCAGCGTTGCCGGAGAAGGAGATATAGGTCTCGTCCAGTTCTTGTTCATAGGTTGCCAGCAGCTTGGCCGTAGTGACGTCGTCGGCATCCTGGACCCAGGGCTTCATGGCGGCCAGCACCAGGGCTTTTTGCTCGGCGTTGAGACTGCCGACTTTCAGGCCCGCTTTGGTGGCCGGGAACTTACCGTCCTGCCCCGGCCCCAGCAGCACGTCGCTGAAGGTTTGCGACAGTTTCGCGCTGGCGAGTTGCTCGGCGCTCAATGAGGCCAGCATCTGCGCCATTCCGGCATGTTCGGCGTTCAGCGGCGCGTAAGTGGTCCCGCTCTCCGTCCAGACTTTCGGCTCCACGCCGGTGAACATGGGGGTGGCGCTGGCCACCTGCCCGGCCTTAAAGATGGTGTTGACGGCCAGGTGATGACCGCCGAACTGGAGCTGCCAGGTGCCGTCCGTGCTGGGCGTGCCGAGAAAGGCCAGGAAGTAGGTGCCGCTGGAGTACCCCCCGCCGCCCCCGCCACCAGGGCCACCCGCAGGGGGCGCGCCCGTGGGCGCTCCGGCGGGAGGCGTGCCGCCCTGAGGCGCGTTCGCATTCCCGGTCGGCCGCGTTGGGGGGGTGCCGCCCCCGCCTGCACTGTTCGGGCCGCCCATGCCACCTGAAGCGTTCAGTACGTCGTCGGCCATCAGGATTTGCATGGCCTCGTCGTAGCCGTCGTCCTTGACTGTTCCCATCGCGGCCTTCACCACGGCCTGCGCCGCCAGGAGCTGCTCAGCATTAAGGGTGCTGAACTGAATGCCATTGCGGCAATTGTTGCCACAGGGCAGGTTGGACCATTTGACGGCGTTGGCCTGCGTGGCCGGCAGCAAAACGGTGGCTTTCTGCGCGTCCGTCAGCGTGGCGAGAAAGGCCTGCGCGCTGCACACCACTTTGCCAGTCTGGGTGGGAGCTGCCGCACAATCGGCGGGAACGGCGGCTGTCTGGCCGGGTAGGGTGACGCCCGTGACGGCGACGGTGCCGTCTGCGCCGACGGTGGCGGTGGCGTCCGAAGTCGCGGAGGAGGTCGTCTGAACTGAGCTGGTGGGCGTGGTGCCTGATGTGGATGGGGTGGCGCCGCTGCTGGTGGGCGTGCAGCCGCTGAGGGCCGCCGAGACGATCAGGGCCAGGGTGATAGACAGGTTGCGTTTCATGGTTTTTCTCCCGCGCTCTACAGCGTCATGCCGATCACGAGGGGATCGGCGGTCTCCCGGTGCTGTGTGACTGCCGCTGAGCGTCAGCAGCATGGTGTCGCCCACATGGCCGGAAATGGTGTCGGTACGAGTCATGCTGCTGTGCTGGTCCCGTGTGTTGTGGGGCAAGTGATGCTGCCGCTCTGGGCGTCAGTTCCTCGTGCACGGATCGTCGTGCATCTGGTCATGGGACATGGACCAAACCTCCTGCCCTGGTGATACCGGGCACTTGTTAAGAAGTTGAGTAGAGGGCTGGGCGGTTTTGCAGGCCCGCTGCTACGCTGCCTGCCATGACCCAGGACAGCGCCCCACACCTGCTGATCGTGGAGGACCATCCCGGCCTCAGCGAACTGCTGCGCGAGTATCTGGGTGCACACGGCTACCAGGTCTCTGCAGCGGCTGACGGACACGCCGGCCTGAGATCCGCGCTACACCTGGCCCCTGATCTGGTCATCCTGGACGTGATGCTCCCTGGTCTGGGCGGGCTGGAAGTGCTGCGTCAACTGCGCACGGAACGTGATACCCCGGTCCTGATGTTGACGGCCCGCGACGATGAGGCGAGCAAGGTGCTGGGCCTGGAACTGGGGGCAGATGACTATGTGACCAAGCCGTTCTCGATGGCTGAACTGCTGGCCCGCGTCAAAGCTCTGTTGCGGCGGGCCGGCCTGAAGGACAAGCCGCGCGGCCCCCTGACGCACGGACCACTCAGCCTGCATCCGCTCACGCGCGAGGTCACGGTTCTGGGCGAGGCAGTCAAGCTGACCCGCGCCGAGTTTGAACTGCTGCACGTGTTGATGCTCAGCCCCGAGCGGGTCTTTACGCGCGGCGAGTTGCTCTCGCACCTTCAGGAGGACGGTGGCGGCTCCGAGCGCACCGTCGATGTGCACGTCCGCAACCTGCGCGCCAAACTGGAGATTGATGCGGCACACCCACAGTTGCTGGAGACGGTATATGGCGTCGGCTACCGGCTGAGGACTGTTTCGTGACCACCAGGGGCATGAGCCGCAGTCTGCGAACCCGGCTGATCGTCGCGTTCGCCGCTGTCAGTCTGCCGGTGCTGTTGCTGTTCGCTGGTGGAGCGCTGCTCTACGCGCGTACGGTCTATCTGGGTCTCCGCCAGCAGACGGTCAGAGAGGAGTTGGTGGCCAATATCCGCACCCATGTTCAGCTCACCGGATCACTGGAAGGCCTGCGGCCCCAGGAGCCGCCGCCAGAGGAGCGCGGTCAACCCCCCACCGCGCCTTCCCGCGGCCGTGTGGAGCCGCCGCCCCTGATCGTGCTGGACCCGCAGTTTCGGGTGGCTGTGGCCGCCACGGGGCATCCGCAGGGCCTGCTCATCCCCGTCGCCGACCGTGGCAATCTGACGGCTGTGACGCTGAACGCCCGGCCCGTGGCGTACCTGCTCTCCACCGGCACGCCGCCCCGCCCGGACGCACAGACCACCGCCTTTGTGCGCCGCACGGCGGGGCTGCTGCTGCTGGCGGTGAGCCTGGCGACGGGGATTTCGGTGCTGCTGGGAGCCTGGTTCTCACACCGCTTGCTCGCGCCGCTGCGAACTTTGCAGGGTGGTGTGCGGGCCCTGACCACCACTGGACAGGCCGCGCCGCTGCCCGAAGGCCAGCCGGACGAGCTGGGCGAACTGCTGCGGGCCTTCAACGGCATGAGCGCTGAGCTGGAGCGCCGCCGCATCTCTTCACGGCAGTTCAGCGCCGACATCGCCCATGACCTGTCCACCCCCCTGACCGTGATGCGCGGCACGCTGGAAGCCATGAAAGACGGCACCCTCCCGGCCACGCCCGAACGGCTTTCCCGGCTCCAGACGCAGACCGATCACATGATTCAGTTGAGTGGCGACCTCCGGCTGCTGTCGATGGCCGATGCGGGCGACCTGACGCTCAAGCTCAGGACAGTGAACATCACCGAACTGCTCTCAGATGTTGAGGAGACCTTCTTCGAGGTCGCGCGCGATGGGGGCGTCATCCTAGGGGTCAATGCGCCGCCGGACCTGCACGCCCAGCTCGACCCGCTGCGTGTCACGCAGATTCTGCACAACCTTGTCCAGAACGCCCTCAACCACACGCCGCGCGGCGGGCTCATCACTGTGGCCGCCGGCCTCCATGGTGTGGCTCAGCTCCGCATCACCGTCGCGGACAGTGGCCCAGGCATCCCACCGGAGCAGCTGGAGCGGGTGTTTGACCGCCTGTACCGGGGTGACGACGCCCGCAGCGTGCCTGGCAGTGGGCTGGGGCTGAGCATTGCCCGCACGCTGGCCGAGGCACACGGCGGCACGCTGACGCTGGAGAGCGTTCCTGGAAACGGCACCACCGCTGTCCTCACGGTCCCTCTCAATTCATAAGCAGCGGTCTTAACGGTCAGGTTCAAGAGAGCGTTTGGTGTGAAACGAAAAGGAGGCTGGAGACGCCCCTGTGGCCTGCTCCCCTTTCGTCACGAGTGGGGACGACGTGCTGCTTTAGAGGAGTTGAAGCAAAACCCTTCGTTTCTGCACGGGCCGGACCGACTGAGGCATGGATGGGGGCGAGCAGGCCAGCCAGGCACAGAATCAAGCCCTCTCCGCCAGACCCACGGCGGTCCCTGCTGTTCAGTTGCTGGTCCGCCCTGACAGGCCACCAATGCCACAAAGCCCCACGAACACCGCCGGGGGCCATCACGCCGCCGAGCTCCTGGCGCCAAAAGCTCCTGAGCGGCAGCGCCACAGTTCCGCCCGCTCCAGGGGGGTATGCTGGATGGACCGCTGACCATCAGCCCTGTCCCCTGGTCCTGAAGACCCAGCCGGGCTCATCCCCAAGGCAAGCCTTCAATCCAGGGAGCACCATGGGTCACTCCGACGATGTCAGCCAGGCGCAACCGAAGGTTGCGCTCCCAAACTCCGGCGACCTGCAGCACGAGATTCAGGTCCTGAAAGCCCAGCTTCGCACCGCCGAAGCCATGTTTACCAAAAGCCCCCAGGGAGCCTTCGTCCTGGCCCCCTCCGGGCGCATTCTGGCCGCCAACCGGCAGGCTGGTCTGCTGCTGGGCGTTCCGGTCCAGACGGTCACCGGCCGCCGGTTGGGACACTTCCTGACCCCGGCCTCACAGGCGTCGCTGACCGCCCTGCTTCAACGGGTCTTCGCCACAGCCGAGCGGGTGGAAGACGATCTCGTGCTGTTGTCCCCCGCTGAGAGGCCCCTGTCGGTCATGGTCGCGGCGCAGCGAATCGATGAGGCGGACGAGGCGGCGGGATGCCAGCTCGTCGTCACGAACGTGACGACCTTGAAACAGGCCCAGGTGTTCCTGCTCGACGAAGTCGAGGCGCTCAGACACGCGGTTCAGGAGCACGAGCAGCGCAACCGTCGCCTGGACGAGGAAGTCCATCAGGTGGTCAGCGCCACCGAAGCCCAGTTGTACCTGCACCTCGGGCGGCTGCAGAGCTACCTGAATCTCCACCGCAAAGACGTGGGCCTGGACGGACGGGTCTCCAGCCACCTCGACACGACGCAGGACGTGCTGGACACCACCTTTGTGCTGCTGGAGTCGCTTGGCCGCTACCTGCAGGCGCGGCAACTCAGGCTCCGCTCGACCAGCGTGGATTTGAACCGGGTGCTGGCCGAAGCGCGTAAAGCGCTTCACGGTGTGCTGGCCGGCCGGGAGGTGCAGTGGTCCTCGGCGAGTCTGCCGACGGTCCAGGGCGACAGCAAAGCCCTGCAGATGATCGTGCAGGAATACCTGGCCAACGCGCTCAAGTTCACCCGTACACGTGAGCGGGCCTGCATCCATGTCCTGGTGGAGACCACCGCGGAGGAATACCACATCGGCATTCAGGACAACGGGGTGGGCTTCAACATGCGGCACAAGGACAAGGCTTTTGAACTGTTCGGGCGGCTCCATCCCTGCGGGTCTTACGAGGGCACTGGACTGGGGCTGGCGGTGGTGCGGCGGCTGGCGGAACGTTCCGGGGGACGGGCCTGGGGGGACAGCAAGGTGGACCAGGGGGCGACGTTCTGGCTCGCGTAGCCCAGGGGGGCAGAGGGGAAGCGTGAGGGCCAATCAGCGCGTACCCCGACACGCCTGGACCGGGCTCCCGAAAACTGATCGTTGAGCGGTGGCCCGTCGGCCTGCGGTGACCGGGCGGCACCCTTCACTTGGCCTGTCCAGGCGGCAGCATTGCCTCAATACGCGCCAGTGGCGACACGCTCAAACCCGAGGCGACTGGAGCGCAGCGAGGGACCTCTTCAGGCGGCAGGGGTGGCGAGCTGGGTCTGCCCAGCGTCTGCCAGTGGATCCGGCGCCACTGGCGTTCCCCCGCCAGCGCTTCACATTCCATCTGCCAGCACCGCAAGGTCAGGATGCGGCGCGCAATGGCTGGCAGGAGGTCATCCAGGGAAGTGGTGCGCGCTTCCCGGTCAGTGTCCATAGCCCCTGCATTTTAAAGAATCACTCGAGCCGTGGGTTCAAGGCGGAGAAAGCGCCCTTTAAGGCAGCGCTGGGTCATGTCGAAAAGCCTCAAGGACGATGAAGATCAGGGGAGAGGCAATGACCTCGCCCCACACGCCGCCAGACACCGCGTCAGGATTGACCCTGCTGACCCACTGGTCTCGGTCTACTTCCAAGCGCACGCTACCGGCGCTCTACACTGTGGTATGCCCGCTGAAGAGGAGCATCACCTACCGGAGGAAATCGACGCCCGCGCCGAGCAGACGTTGTTCTCCGCAACACGGCACCACGTCTGGGAGGCCGGATTAATCCAACTCGACACCCTCGAACAGGTCATTCAAGCCGGACAAGAGCAGATCGTGGTCACGCAAGCACTCCGCCAGGTGGTGACCGCCACCTCTATGGGGCGTTGGTGCAGGCGTGGCAGGCCACTCACGAAGTGGCCCCCTAATGTGTTGGGGGCCACCTACGCCGGCGACAGCTAGAAGTCGGGCAACGCAGCAATACTGAACCAGATCTCGGCATAGTCCCCGATGGGCAGAGAAGCGACAGTCACGCTGTAGGAATGGTTGAGGGCTCCCTTAATCGTCGGGCGCTGACCCCGGTTGGTCAGATTCTGAAGGGTGCCCAAGGTCAGGATCTTAGAGCCGCTGGCGAATTTGAAGAGCGCGACTTCCGCCAGGCCCGGCATGTCGTCCTGTCCAAAAACCCGGGTTGAGAGTTTCACGACCTTACCCTGTGCCCGCAGGACGGTCAGCAGATGGGGGGAGGGATCCTGGGGGAGGCGAACGCTATAGGTTTCCTCCGTGTGTCCCAGGACTGGGATGGTGGAGAGGTGGGTGCAGCGGTTGAGCTGGCAGAAGGTGGTCTTGAGGAAGGGTACGGTAGAGCCAAGATAAGGGGTACTGGGGGCTGTGGCCGTGCCAGCAAGTCCCCAACTGCTAAGGCTCAGGACCAGCAGGGCGTTGTTCACGGTGGAGAGGCGTCTCATCGGCTGATGTTAGGTGCAGCGCCATGACATGCGCGTGACGCCACTGCGCTCAGGAAGGTGAAGTCTGCGACCTTTCCAGACTTCCTCAAACAGCTTGGAGACGTTCTTGCATGACTCGCAGATCAGGCGGACGGGCCAGGCCACGTGACACCTGATGGACCTCGTCCCCTTCTCAACTCGCAGGCACAGCTGTGCTGCCGCCGATGCTCATTTCTCTTGCGGCCCTCCTTCGCAGGTCTGCCAGCTCGACCTTCTGAATGGTTCGGCTGGTGACCGTCTTGACGTGGATGCGATCTGCTGCCTGTGATCTATGCGTTCTGGCAACTTAATCTCGGTGGGCTGGTGAGCCAGGCGTGACCGGAGGCCATACCGCCATCGTTTTCCCGTGGGTGTGATCGGCTTCGTTCTTCGGCTCAACCATCGCTTTCCCCTCAGTCAGCGTGACGTCCAAGAGCTCCTCCACGAGCGTGTGATCATCCCTGCGGCAGTGGAACATCAAATTTGCCCCGCTTCTCACTGAGGCATTGCGTCACCGGGAACCCCGCCTCTGTGCCCGGTGGCATCTGAACGAAATGTAGATACTGTCGGCCGATTCATCGGTGGGTGCTAACTCTGCACATGTCTCTCAAAATGGTTCTGGCAACTTGACCTCAGCCGGGATGCAGGAGCGCAGCAGGCAGCTTAAGAATCAAGCTGCCTGCTGTATCACCTTTCTTCAGAGGAAGAGTGCTCCGGTTGAATTGGTTCGTTTGAGGGCAGCGGAGGTCGTCGTTCAGGTCTGGCGGTAAAGGCTCGAGACTCGAGCGTGTCGATCGACCCAGATGAAGTTGCGCCCTTCCCAAGTTGAGAGGCTACGCAGGACTCGGTTCAGGGCCCGTGGCCCCAGTCAGGCGGTCTTTGACCATAAAGTTCGTCAGCAGCTTCCATAAGGGTTCCGGGAGTGTCAGGGCTTCCCGGTCATTGATCGAAAGCGTGGTCTGAATGTCCTGGCTTCGCCCAGCTTCTACTTTCTGTACCCACTCCGGATCGAGCAGGAGCGCACGGCCCAACGCCACAAAGGATGCCCCCAGTTGGAGTGCTTGCACTGCATCCTCAGGACTCCAGACGTTGCCAACGGCAATGAGCGGCGTCTGCGTCCCAAGACGCTCGGCAATCTGTTCCAAGCGGCTGCGCTTCAGATCGTCTCCGCGGCGTGGTTGGCCGGCATACTCCGACAACGACACATGAACATAGTCCAGGTCCTGATCTTTCAGGGCCTCCACCAGACTCAGGGCGTCGTGCATGGTTAAGCCCTGCTCGTGAGGTTCTTCGGGAGAAAAGCGGTAACCCACCAGGAACGGGCCTTGGGCATGGGCGGCTACAACACGCTTGACCTCTGCAATCACGGCCAACGGGAAACGGAGGCGCTTCTCCAGCGAGCCGCCCCACCCGTCAGTGCGGCGATTGCTGTGGCCGGACAGGAATTGCTGAATGAGATAACCGTTGGCTCCGTGGATTTCGACGCCATCAAATCCAGCTTCAATGGCCCGACGGGTCGTCTGCCCAAAATCAAGCACGATGTCTTGAATTTCTTCCTGACTGAGCGCCCGAACTGACACAGGGCTCTCTGAGCGCAAGGGGCTGCCTGGCGGCGGCACATCACTGGCCGAGGCAACGTCGTTGTCGACGAGTTCGGGTGGGGCTTGATGACCAGCATGAAACATTTGAAGGACGGCCCGCGCCCCTCCGCTCTTGACCGCCTGTGCCAGCGCCTTCAGGCTCTCCAGGCGATCATCACGTTCCGCCCCAAATTGACCGTGGAATCCCTTGCCATTCGGCGTGACATAGGTGACTGCCGTGAGCGCCAGCCCAACACCTTTTGAACGCCTCGCGATGTAGTTCAGTTCGGCTCTGGAAACCGAATCGTCAGGATCGGACGACCAGGTGGTCATTGGAGCCAAAACCAGGCGGTTTCTGACGTGGACACCACTCTGGAAAGTGTAGGGCTCGAAGAGCGCGGAGAGATCCTGCATAGGAGATACCCTAAACTTTTCACTGTATAAAATCAAGTAGTACATTTAGCAAACCAATATTTTCGAGATGCAACTGCTCAGCAGCCTCGGGAAATTGAGCGATCCTTGAATGCTAGCCGCGGTGGCGTGCGGCTTGTGCAGGGCCGATGAGGCGGGCATCGGGGCGTTGATCCGCGTGTCAGCGGCCTAGACCATCTGGCCGACGCGTCATGCGAGGGGCCGCCTGCTGAACACTGAACTGTGAAGGAGGCCCCTCCCTGCCCGGGAGCCGGGGAGCTTCTGACTGTGGGCCACCCCGGCACCCTCCCCCAACAACTGCCACAACCCTTTTGCGCCGTTCGGGCAGGCGGCTGGAGCAGAGTGCTGATCGTGCAGTGCGGCTCTGGTTCATTGGATTCGATGCATATGTTTGACAGTTGCTGTATTCGACGCTCTCTTAGAGAAATCAAGACGGCCTTCGGGCCGCTTTTTTTGCCTTCAGGAAGGTCAGCACACCAGCCCATCCCAGTGTGCTGACCTTCGTGTATTTCAAAATGGTCCGGCAAGACGCGTGCACAAGCGAAGGATGGCGCTTGGGCGGCCTGGCGCCGTGGGCGCAGCTGCGCCCTTCATCAAGCTGTCCGTCACCGATACCCGTCCCCCAGGGCATTCCACGCTGTGCTGCACGTTGGTCAGTCCCAAGTCAGTGCCTTTTCATCCCTCCTGGCCGTCGCCTGGGAGGTCAGGAGAAGAAGGCCCTGGAAAATAATCCTGAGGTTTTGACTTGCCCCCTGTCAGGCAGGCGTGAGACTGGCCTGGGTACGTTGCGCTCTGCCTATGCTCACCAACCCGCTGCTGATGAACCTTGCGCTGCTCGTGGCCGGTCTGTTCACGGTCAGCCTGACGTACGTGCGCGCGAGCGTGTCCGAGGCCTGGACCCGGCTCTTGGTGCGCTACGCCCTGATGGTGGGCACCAGCGTTGCGCTGATGGTGAACACCATCCCCCTGGGACCAGGGCTGCTGTACGACTTCCGCACTGTCCCGGTGGCGCTGGCCAGCCGCCGCAACGGTTGGCTGGCTGGGCTCGCGGTGGCCCTGCCTCTGGGCGTGTATCGCTGGCTGCTGGGCGGCCTGGGCCAGGTGCCTGCCTGCATCAATCTGCTGCTGGTCGCCCTGCTGGCTGGCTGGGGCCGCCCCGCTTTTACCCGGCGTTCCGGGAACGTGGGCCCGGCCCTCTATACCCGCTGGAGGGAAGCACTTCAGATCTTTGCCATGGCCAACCTCACGACCTTCGTGGCCTTCGCGCTGGCAGCCAAGCCCGTCGCCGAGGCCCTGGGGGTATACACGCTGTTCACCCTCCTGAGCACCGTGGGCATGGTAGCGGGGCACCTCGTGGTGCAGACCCGTCTCAGTGCTCTGGCCAACGCAGCCACCCTGGGACAGCTGGCGTTCACCGACGGGCTGACCGGTGCCCTCAATCGCCGTCAGTTCGACCTGGATCTGCCACAGGCGGGCCCCGCGTCCTACCTGTTGCTGCTGGACCTGGATCACTTCAAGCAGGTCAATGACAGCCACGGCCACGCGGCCGGGGACCGGGTGCTTGGGGCACTGGCCGACGTGGTCCGCCAGAGTGTGCGTCCGTCGGACCGGGTCTATCGCCTGGGTGGGGAGGAATTCGTGGTGCTGCTGCATCACTGCCAGCCGGATGCGGCGCTGCTGGTGGCCGAACGGGTGCGGGCGAGCATCGAGGGGCGACTCGCGGGGCTGGCTGGCGTGCCAGGGGTCATCACTGTGTCCGGCGGTCTGGTGCCTGCGCGCGGCGCGGCGTCGCTGGCAGCCGCCGATACCTGGCTGTATGCCGCCAAAGCAGCTGGCCGTAACCGCATGTTCTCGTGGCTGGGCGCAGGCGAAAACCTCATGTCCTGAACAAGCAGCACCTGGAGAGTCCAGCAGGCCCTCAGGGGACTGTGGGATAGGAACGCGAGCAATGTCTCGGTGGGATCACGACACGGAGACGGCCTGGTGGCGCGCCTGAGCGTACAGCTAGGGCTGATCCGTGTCGTGAACTCTTTTAGAAAAGATTTTCAAAATATCGGGAATATTGGACTTGCAAGATTGATTTCTGATGGCTTCGGAGCGTAGGCCCATTGGCTCAGCGTAGATGCTCGCACGCTGCCCCTGTCCCTCGCAGGCTGCGTGAGCCTCTACTTCAATGAGGAAGAGCTTCAGCCCTTGATTTTCCACGACCCCGCCGCGACACTGCAGACCACGGGCGACACCCTGTTGTCTGCCCATCAGACCATGCAGTTCCCACATGTCGACGCGCTATTTCGGTACGGTGAACCAGCACTGCAACAGTGGATGGCTGATCTCCTCGGTCAAGCGCCTGAAGCGCTGCTGACGCAGAGTGACATCGGCGCTCCCGAGCACCCTGCACTCGACCAACTGGACCAGAGGCTTCGGGCCGCGCATCCCATGTGGGTGGGGGGTACGGTCGCTCAGCTGGGCGGGTGGTGTTGGGGCTGACCGGATGAAGCCTGGGATGAACGCGAGAACCAGGGACAACGCCTGGTCCTGACGACCTTCGAGAACAGTGAGCCGTGGATTGAAGGGTGGTGGACAGGACACGGTTTTGAGGCCACGGCGCACCTCACCCGAATACAGGAGCCAGGCTGGATCAACAAGGATGTTGTGGCCGTTGAACACCTCTACCGGCGGCGGTTGTGGTGACGAACCCTTCTTGACGCTCCACCAGCAACCACCGCTGACATGCTGCTTTATGTCGTCGGAAAAGCCCATGCTGGACGCACCGGGTGATGGCATGCTCAGCTTCAATTGACATTTATTCGGTTGTCTCTCTTTTTGATGTGTCGCCGCACGTCAGGCCGGACGCCGTGGTGAACATGTCCTCGCTGAACGCTGAGATGTCCGTATTGTCGGGGAGCAGCACGCGGTAATGCACGCCTCGTCCGGCACCCTCACGGACGAGCATGCCGGCTGCCACGAGGCCCTCCAGATCGCGCAGCGCGGTGTCCTCGCTGATCGGCCGACGCCGCAGCCCACCTGAGGCCTGGCCTTGACCAGCTAGACGCACGTACTTCCGGCGGGTGAGCTTTCCATCGAATGGCTCGAACAGTCGGTTCAGGACGTCCAACTGCCGTTCATTCAGCGCCGCAGCGCGGTGGTGGTCGAAGTAAGCGCGCTTGGCACGCACCGCGCCCAGGGCCTGCTGGGTCTGCTCGGTGGCGTCGAGGACGCGCTGAAGGAACCACCTCAGCCACGCCGTGACGTCTGGAGTGTGCTGTCGCTGGGTGCGTTCCAAGATCTCGTAGTATTCCCGCTGGTGCTCCTGGATCTGACGGGACAGGGAGTAGTGCCGCTCGCTGCGCCGGTCGGCGCGGGCGAGCAGCAGATCGCTGATCACCCGCGCGAGGCGCCCGTTGCCGTCTTCGAAGGGATGAATGGTCAGAAAGTGCAGGTGCGCGAGGCCAGCCTTGACGACTGGGTCGAGGTGCTGCTCGGCTTCCAGCCACGCCAGGAAGTCGTCCATCAGGTTCGGGACGCGGCCGGCTGCCGGCGCCTCGAAGTACACGGTGGGCTTGTCGAGACGGTTGCCGACGACTTGCATGGGGCCGTGCACGTCGGTGCGGTACTGGCCGGTGAGGATTGGGGTGATGCCGCTCTGCCCGGTGGGGAACAGGGCTTTGTGCCAGCGCAACAGGCGATCTTCGGTGAGAGACTCAGAGGCGTTCCGGGTGGCGTCGAGGGTGACGTCGACCACGCCGACGACGTCGCAGTGAAGTTCGGGCAGGCCCGCGTACGGAAGGCCCAGGCGCCGGGCCACGCTGGAGCGGACTTTCATCTCGTCGAGCACCTCGCCCTCGATGCGGGTGCTGCGGGCGGCGTCGTCGGTCAGGGCGTCCATCAGGGCGTTCTGTTGGGCGTCCAGCCCCAGAATGCTGAGCTGTCCGCTGAGGACGCCGCGCTGGAAGTTGACCTGTGCGAGCAGGTTCGACACGGCGGCACTGTCCCAGGTGAAGTTCGTCCAGCCGGGATGGTCATGCAGATAGCGCGGCTGAAAGCGGGTCATGCGGCGATTCTACCACTCAAATGCCGCATTATTAGCGGCGATTGGTATCCGCAATCGCCGCATTGCCGCGGCGCAGCGGGCATAGCCAGGGAGCCTGGAGAAGCCACGAAGCGAAGGATGGCCCTCCAGTCAGGCTGTCTCAGGGCTGCTTTTTCACCGATGCGGGTGAAACAACTGTGGACGCATCCGCCCCGAAGTGTCCGCTGAGCTTCAGGAGCAGGACGGGGGCGGGATGCTGGGCGTCCCACTGATGCAGATTGGAGGTGTTGAGGTAAGGATCGAGGGCGGGCCGAAAGGCGTCCACGCTGCTGTAGAGCTTGAAATTCCTGACATCGTTGTCGATGCGGATGTCAAGCTGCCCTGCATTGGCCTGATGGATATTGCTCTTCAGAACGATTGTTGCCGCCGCCCAGCCGTTCGCCGCCTGCTGTCTGGGAGAACCAGTCGTTGAAGGTGGGCATGACCAGAGCGTAGATGCCGGCTGGCTCGAACGCACCTGTGAAGGTCACCTCGCCCGTGTTGCCATTGGGCTCCAGCGCGGCATGAAGGATTGAACCGCAGAAGGAACACGCCGGGGAAGCGCAGCATAGGGGCATGAGCATGCCCACCGGCCTCTTCGAGCACGCAGACGAATCGTACCGGCCACTGGCCGAGCGCCTGCGCCCGCGCACCCTGGACGAGCTGATCGGCCAGAAGCACTTGATGGTGCGTGGCGCGCCCCTGGAGGTCGCCAGGCGCACCCGCAAGGTGCAGAGCCTGATCCTGCACGGCCCTCCGGGGACCGGGAAGACCACGCTGGCTAGGGCGCTGGCCAACACCATGGATGCCGACTTCGTGGCCATGAGCGCCACCAACGCCGGCAAGGCCGAGCTGGCCAAGGTGGTCGAGCAGGCACGCGCCGCCCGGTTGCGCGGGCGCTCCACCATCCTCTTCCTCGACGAGATCCACCGCTGGAACCGCACCCAGCAAGACGCCCTGCTGCCGGAGATCGAGAGCGGGAATATCACCTTGATCGGCGCCACTACAGAGAATCCTGGCTTCACCCTGGTGGGGGCATTGCGCTCGAGGGCCCGCATCGTCGAGGTCAGGGCGCTCACCCACGAGGACATCCTCGAGCTGCTGGCACGCGCGGAAAGCGTGGAGCACAAGAGGCTGCCGCTGACCCCCGAAGCGCGGGCGTCGATCGCCGAGCAGTGCGGCGGCGACGCGCGCATGGCGCTGGGCATGGCCGAGGCGGTCTGGATGTCCGGGCCCGACCACGACCTCACGCCCGAGGAACTCAACGTGGTCGCGCCGGTGGCCCGGGGCCGTCACGGGCGGAACGCGGAGGCCCTGTACGACCTGCTCTCGGCCCTCCACAAGGCCATGCGCGGATCCGACGTCGACGCCGCCCTGCTTTACACGGCCATGCTGCTCGAGGGGGGCGAGGACCCCTACGCCATCATCCGCCGCGTGCAGGCCTGCGCCTCGGAGGACGTCGGGCTGGCCGACCCCCAGGCGATGGTCCAGGCCGACGCGGCCTGGTCGGCAATGCTGCGGCTCGGGCCGGCCGAGGGGCGGCTGCCGCTGGCGCAGGCGGTGATCTACGTGGCCAGCGCACCCAAATCGAACTCGGCCTACACGGCGCTGAATGGCGCCATGGCCCTGGCGCGGGCCAACCCGACCCTGATGCCGCCCTTGCACATGATGAACGCGCCTACCGATTACCAGCGCGCCCTGGGGCGCAAGCAGGGCTACGCCTACGATCACGACTACGCACGGGCCTACAGCGGCCAGCAGCGCTTGCCCGACGAGTTCGCCGGGCTCGAGCTGTACACCCCCAGCGCCCAGGGCTACGAGGCCAAGGTGCTCGCTCCCCGGGTGGCCCACTGGCGCGCCCTGCGCGGCACGCCGCAGCCGCTGGCCAGCGAGCCGGAGGGCGGGGCAGTCGACGCGCGCCTGGCCCAGCAGGCCGGGGAGAAGGCGGGACAGAAGGCTGAGGCACAGGGGACAAGTCCCGTGATCCCGGCCATCAGCATGCCCCCGGGCGTCGACTGCCCCGCCCAGGCCATGCGCAAGGAGGACCGCGCCGCGCGCAAGAAGGAGAAGACCGCCAAGGCGGACGCTGAGGTCAAGAGCAAGGGAGGCGCCAAGGCAGCGCGCACGCCGGCCAGGTCAGCAGCGCAGAAGGGGGGCAAGGCGTGAGTGTCTCACCCATGACCGGGCCGTGCAGGTCGCCCTGGCTGAGATCGCCGCACCCACCGGCGAGATGACCTCTCCGGGCCCAACTGGGTGGCTCTGCGATCGGAGGATGGTTCACAGCCTCGTGCGTCATCAGCACGATGTGTCCGGTCCGTCCCCCGACGAATCTTCGACGCCACCCTTGAACCACCATGGACGCAGGAGGAAGCGGAACCTGGGCCTGGCACTCAATCACGTTGTTCCGCTCATCGCATGTCTGCGTGGATGGGCTGTCTCCAGCTCGGCCCACCAGGCGCCAGTCATGAGCGGCTTTCTGCGGAACAGCCAGCGCGTCTGCATGGAGCTGGACGGTATGTGAGCTCGTCATTTTTCTTTTTGTGCTGCCTTTTTGCGTCCTGGAAGTCATGGTCCTCAAGGTGTCAGGTGCTGAGGCGAAGAAGTGTCGGGCCGTGACGCCGGCGCCCTTGCAAAGCACGCCCGCTCTTGTATTGTGATACTCAGACACTGATAACGGAGGCCCAATGGAACCGAACCTGCTCAAAGGCAACCTGGACCTGATCCTGCTCTCCATCCTCGAGGGTGGCGAGAAGTACGGCCTGGACATCACCAAGGAGGCCAACGCCCGCACACAGGGGTACTTCGACCTGAACGCGGGCAGCCTCTATCCGGCCCTGCACCGCCTGGAACGCGCCGGGTGGGTCCGCAGCGAGAACCGGCCCCCCCCACGCGGCGGTCCCAGGGTCCGCTACTACCAGCTCACCGGGGCAGGCCAGCAGGCCCTGGCCGACAAACGCCATGCCTACGACACCTTCGACGACGCCCTGCGCGCCCTGTGGCGGCCGGCATGACCGAGCTCGATCGCTACCTCGAGCAGGCCACCCGGGGCCTGTTCGGCGCACGTCGCCGCGCAGTGCGGGAGGAACTGCACGGCAACCTGGTGCAGCACGCCCTCGACCTGCAGGTCAGCGGCCTCTCGCCCGAGGAAGCGCTGCAAGGCGCCCTGCGCGCCTTCGGCTCCCCGGCCCGGGTCCGTCAGGGCCTGCTGAGGGTGCATACACTGCCCCTCGTCGTCACCGGGCTGCTGATGGTTTCGAGTGTCGGGACGGTGGCGCTGGGCGTCGCCGTCCGCGAGATGCCAGTCCGGTCCGCCTCTCCGGTGACCTGCCCGACTGGGCCGAGCCAGACCTCTGAACATCGGGAGCCCGAATGCCGCCGTTCAGTGCCGTCCATGCCGCCAAAAGGAGCACGGTGACCTTCACCCTTCGCCTGGGCCGCTTGTGGAAAGAATTCCTGGAACCGGTGGCCTTTGCCGTGGTGGTCACCCAGTTCGCCGCGACGCTGGTCGGCGTGGACGGGGCGAGCATGATGCCAAATCTGCGCGACCACGAGCGGGTGTTCGTGCCCAAGTACGAGACCTGGCTGCACAAGGCCGGGATTGGGCAGTTCCAGCGCGGCGACATCGTGATCTTCAAGCCGCCCCGCGAGGTGGCGGCGCGGGCCCCCGAACTCACCCGGCCGGGTCCGCTGGGACTGTGGACCTACCGGCCGTTCCTGATCAAGCGGTTGATCGCCCTGCCGGGGGACACGGTGCGCGTCACGGGCGGGCAGGTGTCCGTCAACGGGCAGGAGGTGGCGCAGGGCTTCACCACGGACTACTGGCGCGAGCAGGGCTGCTGGGACACGGGGAGTGACCTGGCCAACCACGCGCAGAGTCCCGGACTGGTGCGCGGCGCGCAGGAGTTCCGGGTGCCGCCCGGGCAGTACTTCGTGATGGGCGACAACCGCACCGCGCAGGGCAGCGAGGACTCCCGTACGTTCGGTCCAGTGCCGCTGCGAGACATCGCAGGGCGTGCGGCGGCGGTGGTGTGGCCGATCATGCGCAAGACGAACGCGCGCTATGACTGCGCCGAGATCTCTCGGCCACAGGACCATGTGGTCTTTTCCGGTGAAAGTGTGCCGAACCTGCGGATGCTGTCCCGCCCGGAGGGGTTTCAGAGCGTCAGGTGACCGAACACCGCAAGCCTTGGGAATGCGGCGAGAGCAGCGGAGCGGCACTGCTTGATGGAGTGGGGCTGGAGCCCGTGTCGAGTAAGGGCGCTGTGGACCTCCTCAGTGGTCAGATGGCGGGCATGGTTCAACCTGATCTGGTCAGCACAATGCTGGTGCCGGCGAGGTCCATCGGGGTGCTGGTTGGCGCTTGAGTCCGGCCTGACTCTCCTTGGCGCTCTGAAGCGAATGCCGGCCGAACCCCAGGCCAACGGCCAGTTCCAGACACAACAGACCCAGGAGAACGTGGGGCAGATCAGGGCTGCTTGAGGGCAGCAGACTCGCGGAGGGTTTTGTGGCTCACCTGGATTCCGCGCTCCAGGAGGAGTTCCTGAACATCACGGGGGCTGAGCGTAAAGCGGTGGTACAGCCGGAGGGCGTACCTGATGATGCTCATGGGGAAACGGTGACGGTAGGACTTCGAGTCAGACAATGGCCATCACCTTACCTGTTGACCTGACAAAACCGCGCTTTCTTCTCATGGCTGACCTGCTGCGCCGCTCTCGTGGAGCAGTTCCTGCACGTCACGCTGGCTGAGAGGGAAGCGGTGAGAGGGCCGTAGGGCACACCCGGTGACGCTGAGCGGAAAACGATGACGGAAGGGTTTCCGCTCAGTCACAGCTCCTCAGGCTACCGGCATTAAGTTGTCAGAACCTTCTCGATTCATCCGGGCTGCGTATGGCACTGCCTACTGCATGCCATGTAACGGCAGCTAACGCCCCACACATAGCCTCCACACATCGCCGCCTCCCAGCAGTGCTGCGTGACCGATCCATGACCACCCCGCCCGTCACAGACCATGACGCCGTCGTCCAACAGGAGCCTGACATGACCCGTTTCCGCACTGCCCACCTGCTCACCGGTATCGCCGTAACCCTTCTGCTCGCTTCCTGCAACCAAAGTACGCCCACGCCAGTGAAGGCGGGCACGTCTACCCCCAGCACCGGCGCGGCCGCTATCACGCTCGCTGCCCTGAGCGCGGACAGCAGCACGTCCCTGCGCGTGACCTTCAGTGGGCCGGTGGGCGATGGCAGCGCCGATCTCCGCCACTATCAGGTGACAGCGGAGGGAGGGGCGCCGCTGGAGGTGCTGGCGGCCTACCCCTCGGCCGACGGCCTCAGCGTGGATCTGGCCACCAGGGTGCAGGACCCGGGCACATACACCGTGAACGTGAGCGGCCTCCGTGGTCGGAACGGACAGGCTATTGCTGGTCGCAAAACGGTAACGGGCAGCACGGTGGCCGCGCCAGTCTTGCAGGACGTCACGGCCCTGAGCCAGAGCGAGGTGCTGCTGAGCTTCGCTGATCCCGTTAGCGGGGCCCCGGCTGCCCTGGACGCGAGCGCTACCGATGTGGCGGCGTACCGCTTCACACCGGCCGCCGCTCTCCAGGGGGCGCGCCTGAGCACGGACAGGAGCGGCGTCGTCCTCAGCGCCAAGGATCTGAGTGGCGAGCGCACTGTCGCCGCGCTGCGCGTGCTGGCTAGCCGGGGCTCTGGAGCGGCCGTGCTGGTCGATCCTCAACACAATCAGGGCACATTCGTGGCGCTGGCCACCAAAGACACCACCAAGCCCACCATCAAGCGGATCCTGGCCCCGAGCAACGGCAGCGTGCAGCTGATCTTCAGTGAGCCTATGGATGCGGGAGCCGCCGACGTGAGCGCCTACCTCCTCAAGGACTCGGCCGGGAGCGTGCTGCCCGTCACGGGCAGCACGCTCAGCGAGTTCCGCACCTCGGTCACCCTGACAACCGGAGCGCAGACGGCCGGCGCCTCGTATACCCTGACACCTGAGGCACTCAAGGACACGGCGGGCAACGTGCTGGACACCACCACCGGCAAAAGCGCCCTGACCTTTCAAGGTTCGGGCGCGTCGGACGCCGGCCGGGCCGACACCACCCCGCCGCGCGTGGCCGGCGCGCTGTCCAAGAGCACCAGCAGTGTGCTTGTGACCTTCTCCGAGGCGGTGCGCGGCGGGCTGGCCAGCGCCGAAAACCCAGCCAACTACCACATCACCGGCCTGGAGACAATGGGGACGAGCAAAGTGAAGACATCGGGCAGCATAACGCCGCAGAGCGCCACCATAGAGGTGCAGAGGGCCCGCCTCCAGCCGGGCGGCACCAGCGTCCTGCTCACGACCCGCGCGCAATCGGACATTCAATACGAGATTCAGGTGGCGGGCGTGCAGGATCTGGCAGGCAATCAGATCGCTGGTCCGGAACGCGGCGTGGATCCCGGCAAGGCTACCTTCACCGGCACGCCGGTGAGCGGCGTCGGAGACGACACCGATAAGGATGGCCTCAGCGACGCCACCGAGCAGCGTGGCTGGGTGGTCAGCGTGACCCAGGTGGGCGGCCAGGTGCGCAAGTACCAGGTGACCAGCGATCCTACGAAGGCCGACACGGACGGTGACGGCTTCGCCGATCAGGACGAGCTGACCAACGCGACCGATCCCCGGCTTGCGGACACCGACAGTGACCAGATTACGGACGCCGACGAGTACAACAAGGTCTTCAGCAGCCCCACCACGGCCGACACGGACGGGGACACCATCACCGACGGCGCTGAGGCGAACTTCTTTGCGTCATCGCCGCTGCTGGCCGACACGGACGGCGACGGCATCCGCGATGACGTGGAGACCCTTTCACCGCTGCGCAATCCATTGATTGCCGATCTGCCGACCCCCCAGCTCACCGTGAGTGGAGTCGACCTCAAGCTGGACGTGCGCTTCACGGCCACCCGTGGCAGCAGCACCCGTCAGCTGGAATCCAAGAGCACGCAGACCACCCTGACCCAGAGCCGGAGTACCAGCGAGGACTACAGTTCCGCCCGCACCTCCGAGTGGTTCGCCAAGGCTGGCGTGAGCTTCACGACAGGGTTTAACACCGGAGGAAGCGACACGAACATCGGCTTTCCCCGCTGGGCCTTCTCCGGCACCATCTCAACCGAGGCGGGCGGCGGTGGCAGCACCGCCATGACCTTCACGCGCGGCTCGGTCGAGCAGAGCCAGCAGGAATACGCCAGTAGCCTCACCACCGATCAGGAGGTCAGCACAGACGAGAACGTGACACGCGAGGTGCCAGCCGCGCAGCTGTCGGCCGGCGTGACCTTCCGGACGCGCGGCACCGTCGCTTTCACGATGAAGAACGTGGAGGTCACCGCATACCTGACCGATCCCTTCGCGCCGGGCAAGCTGGTGCCGGTGGCCACCCTGAAGGCCGAGGGAGACAGCGGTGTCAGCGGCATTTCTCTGGGACCAGCTAGCCCGCTGCGCGGCCCGCTCCGTTTCGTGTCGGTGCAGGCTTACCCGGCGGTGGTCGAGCAACTCATGCAGAACCCCGAGAATCTCGTGTTCCGGATCACCAACTATGACCTCACCGACGAGTTGGGGCGCAACTTTGCCTACACCTCGCAACAGGTCAAGGAGCGCACCGCCGAACTGAACATCGACTTCGGCGGCGCCGCACCAGCTGAGCACTACAACGTGGCCACCACCTCGTTGTATGGGGATGACGGCACCCAGCAGGGTGTCAGCCTGCCGTACCTGCTGGAGAACATCCTGAAACTCAAGCACGTGGATCACGCCAGCGACGCCACGCTGGTAGGCGACGCCCTTATGAACAGTTACTCGACGGCCACGCTCCCGGGCGGGCGGGTGCTGACCCGCATCCGGGGCGTGTACGTCAAGAACAACACGCCGTACCTGCAGAGCTGGTTTATCAACCGCAACAACACCAACCAGAACGACAGGTCGGTGGACAGCTTTATCGGCCATGCCGGCGATGTCATCGACCTGATGTTCACCGAGGACGCCGACAAGGACGGCATGGTCAAGTCAGTCGAAGACCTGTACGGCAGCAAGGACACGAGCACCGACAGCGACAACGACGGTGTGGCCGACCCCGAAGAAGTCTTCGGCAAACTGGATGGCCGTGGAGAGCGTCATCCTCTGACCATTACAGCCCCGGACGGCACCGTTATTCCCCTCGTGTCGAGCCCGGCCCGTCCGGACTCGGACTTCGACGGCATCTGGGATGAGAGCGAGTACGCCGCCCGACTCGATCCGTCCAATCCGGACACCGACGGCGACGGCCTGTCGGACGGCGGCGAGCAGGATGGACTGCCCTCACGGGACTTCTTCACGCGGCAGGTGGTCACGCGCTTCAGCGACCCGCGCAAACCCGACACCGACGGCGATTCCCTGAACGACCGGGCAGAGTTGCGGATCGGCACTGACCCGCGCGTGCAGGATTTCGACAAAGTGGCCGACAACGACCGCGACGGCCTGAGCAACCTCGAGGAGAAGGTCGGCTGGACCGTGACCCTCGCCACCAGTACAGTCCCCGTGACCTCCAACCCTGAACTCGCGGACAGCGACGGCGATGGTCTGAACGACAAGCAGGAGCGCGACGCCCTGACCAGCCCCATGATGCCCGACACCGACGGCGACGGCCTCAGCGACCGCGACGAGGTCATCGACTTCAAGACCAGCCCCACCAAGGTCGACACCGATGGCGATGGACTCACGGACTTCACGGAGCTGAAAAAGCCCTGGGTGCCCCGCGTGCTCGGCATGACCACCCCGGTCTCGTCCAGCCCATTGTTGAGAGACACCGATTACGATGGTCTGACCGACAAGGAGGAATGGGACCGCTGGATGGATCCGACCAAGGTTGACACCGACGGCGATCAGGCCAGCGACTACTTCGAGGTCATGCAGGCCGTGGGCCAGACCGGCAACGGCTCGGATCCGCTCACCAGGAACAAGATCGTCAATGTTCAGTTGACCCAGGTGCGGGTAGACGGCTCCTGCGACGGCGCGGGCGACAACTATATGGAGCTGCGCGGCCAATTCCTGGTGTCCACGTACAACGAGGAGAGCACCGTCTTTAACTTCACTGGTGGCGGCAGCAGCGGCATTGACGACCACAAGGTGGGAGAAACATGGTCCCCCTCCGCCAACGCCTCGCGCACGTACAACCTGAAGAGCGACGATGGACTGCAGGTATCGACCAGGAGCCTCAAGGACGCCGACCCGGTCGGTAATCCCGACGACCTGCTGGAGGACTTCAGCGAGACCACCGCATACGACGAGATCCGCAGCGGCCTGTTTTCCAAGTCCGTGGTGGGCAAAGCCGAATCGGACAAGACCGGCTGCGGTGTGACTTTCACCTACCGGGTCACTTGGTTCAGGTAACGCGGGAGCGTAGGGGCAGGCCGCCTGCTTGGGTTGTGGCAAGTTGTTCCCTCTGAAGAAGGAAAAGAGCCTCAGGAACGCAGGCGGCCCGAACTTGAGGCCGCCTGTTGCACGACTGCTGCCAGGTCTTAAGACTTTAAGACCTTTTGTGTTCTATGACGGTTCTGGCAACTTAATCTCAGCGGGGCCGAAGTTGCGCAGCAGGCGGCTTGATTCTCAAGCCGCCTGCTGCATCGCCTCGTGCCAGAAGAGCTGTGCCGCAGTTTGGTTGCTTCGGTTAAGGACAGCGGGGATGGTTGTTCGGGCATGGTGGTGAAGGTTCGAGATTCGGGCGTGGAGCGCGAGGAGTTCCTGCGTTCGTCGCCGTCGTTTGAAGCCGAGCTGGCTCCATTCGTGTCGCTGTGCCCTGCGATGTGACCCTTCCACGAGGTTGTTGCCGCGGGCAGTGGAAACCACTTGAACGTGCTCCACGGTGTGGAGCACGGGAATTTCCCGTTGCGCTGCTCCATCGCTCCACAATTTTTCGGTGTGAAGGATCTCTGGCACGTCGTATTCCCTCAACAAGCGCACGAAAAAGGACTTGGCCGCTTTCGTCTCTCGGTGTTCCTCAAGCAGGAGGTCGAGGACGTCGCCCCGCTCATCAACCGCACGCCACCACCAGTGCTGTACCCCGCCGACCTGGACGCACGGTAACGTCCAAAAGCCAGCGTGAGCCCCGCCGGGGCTCACGCTGAGGCAATTCTTCGGCGAGAAGCGGAGATAATTTGATGTTCCACTGGCGCTTTCTTTTCGTGACTGACCTGGAGGCCCCGCTCGTGGAGGCGTTCTCTGAACGTCACGTTGGCTGAGGGGAAAACGGTGGCGAGAGGGCTTGCGGTTCATCACAGCTCAACAACCTACCGGCGTTAAGTTGCCAGAACCCTTCACTGAGACCCTCCGTTGCTGTGAAGCCAACAACTTGCCACAACCTGATGAACCCGTGGACGTAACGCAGCAGGTGCAAAAAAAATCTGATCACATCTCCGATGTGGAGGGCGCCTGTCTTGGTGAGCTGGAAGAATCAAGCACTCGAGGTGATCGCTCCAATCGTTGACAGCTTCTCCTCGTTGGCGGGAAGCGTGACCAGGGTCGTGACGCCCCTCATCGACCATGTCCGCCTTGACACACCTCTAGACCCTCTCAAAACGTTGGGATACGCAGCGTGGGTTTGCTCGTCAGTCCTGTCCACGCCAGTAATCGTTGGCGGCGGCGATGGTTTGAAACTCTATGGCAGCCACTTGCGCGGCAAGCATCAGTTGGGCGGTGTCTTCCGCATAAGCGGGGCGGAGCCGCTGCCGCACCTCGGCATCGGGCTGAATGGCGGCAACCGTCTTGCGGGCCAGCTTGAGCGCGAGTTGCCGTCCCTCGAGTGGCGTCGCGGTCAATAAAGTCGGTACGTAGTCTTCCATCATGCGCGATGCCCCCTTGCGAGACCGAGCGCCACCCGGTAACGGCGCTCAACTTCTTCCGAGTTCACCACGTTCCAAAATGACTGGACATATTCAGCGCGGCGGTTTTGGTCCTTCAGGTAGTAGGCGTGTGTCCAGCTGTCGAGCCTGAGCAGGGGATAGACACCCTCAGTGAGAGGAGTGTCCTGGATGGCCGTGCTCATCACGCGCAGCCTTCCGTTCGGCTCCCGCGCCATTGCCGTTCCGCTTGGCGTCAGCAGAGGCCAGAAGAAACTGTGGTTGAGGTGTCCCCCGGTATTGTTTCGCACCACCTCTCGAATCGCTGTGGGTACCTCGACCCAGTGGGCAGCGAGGGCGGTGGGCGAATTGGCGACAGCGCGAAACATGTTGGGCGCCGCGCCGAACGTGCCGTAAATCTCACCCAGCAGGGCCTGGCGGTCGGATGAGAGGGTCGGAGAAGGACTTTCGATCAGTTGAACTCGGGACATGAAGGTCTCCTGCGGTGCGGGGCGCGTGGGGTGCCAGCGCCCGGGAAGAGGCCTTGCCGCGTTGGCAAGACGCTGGAGCGGCGGCGGGCAAGCTGCAAAGGAAGCTGGGCCAGACGTCTGAATGACCGGGAAGCTGCAGCCTGAAAGTTCAGGGCCTTGCCGTACGGAAGCGGTCCTTAGCGCAGGCTGCCGGGCAGGCTTAGGTCTCCCGAGGCCACCTTGAATACGTCCACCACACACAGCAGCGGGCTGTGCAGATTCGCGTTGACGCGCAGGGCGCTCGTCACGCCGTCGTACTTGAAGTTCCTGGTGAAGCCCAGCTCCTTGAGCGGCACCTTGATCTGCACCATGTTGTCGTGCAGTTCGGGCTCGTAGCCGGGGCTGTCGATCAGGATGGGCAGGTTAGGCCAGGTGGCCGGCAGCTTGGGCCGGGTGCCTTCGGGAATGTCCTTGACCTTCAGCGCCCCTTTGCCACAGGCGTCGTCGGGCATGAGCACCACCCAGTGGGAATGCCATAGGTTGCCGTCGTTCTTGGTGTTCCCGTCGCCGTTCTCGTCGTACAGGGGGGTGTCGTCGAAGTCGGGATGCACGGTGGCGGCGAGGGCGAGCACGCCCTGCTCCCTCTCGAAGCCCACGGCGCTGGAGTCGAGATTGGTGGGCCAGACGTAACTGTAGACCTGGCTGCCCGCCAGCTTGCCCGTCGCGGTGGGCTTGGTCACGCCCGCCTTGCCGGTGGTCTGCATCTGGAATACCAGTTGGGTTCCAGCGCTGAAGACCTGGGTGCGGACGATGTCGTAGTCGGCGAGCTTCGCGGGGTGGCCCGGGCTTGCAATACCGCTGGAGTGGCCGCCACCGTGCGCGAAGGCGACGGAGAGGGTGACGAGAGCGCTGAGCACGAGCGTGGACTTGGTGTTCATAACAACCTCTGTGGATGTGGGTGAAAGGCTTTTGGCAACGGAGCGAGAGGACGGGCGAGGGTTTTTGGCGCAGCAACTCCCTCCTCGCGGCGGACGCCGTGAGTTTGAAGAGGTGGATTTCCGCACGGGCCGACGGAGGAGTCGCCCGAAATCGGTGGGGAAGGGTTCAGCGTTCAGCGCAGTTGTTCGATGTCGAGCCAGCGTTGCCAGGTGGCTTCCCGCCCAGGCAAGGCCGCTTCCTCGTGTTCGGCGCAGTCCAGGCGCAGACCATGATCCCCCAGAGGAGCGTCAATCAGGACACAATGGTGTGGCCGAGCGGAGTCCGCGTGCATGTTCGGGCGGAAGTTGGCACAGGTCACGCACAGCCGGGCGACGGGAATGGCCCCTTGCCGTTCCATCTCCCCGATGATCTTGCTGAGACCACGGACAAACACCGTCTGCTCGTCGGGCGTCAGCGTCTCGACGCCAGCGAGAAGAACGTCCGGCCAGCGGGTGACCTGTTCGGCCACCAGACGTCCTGGCCCGGTGATGGAGAGCGCCAGCGCGCGAGCATTGCCCGGATCACGGCCTTTATGCACGTGCCCCTTGGCTTCCAGGGTACTGACGGCGTCGCTGACAGTCGCGCTCGTGAGGCCCAAGATGCGGGCGACTTCGCTCAGCTTGGCCGCGTCCCGGGCGTGCCGGTGAAGAAAGACCAGAATCTGAACCTGCGTGGCCGAGAGGCCGAGTGCCGTAGCGTCGTGCCACGAGCGTTGGCGCAGTGCGGCAGCCAGTTGCGTGAGTCCGTCACTGATACGGGGCGCTGCTGCGTCGTCGAGAGGGTAAGCATGTTCTGTCATACGCCCTCCTTCGGACTCCTAAGTAATACGCTTGAGTTGCCTCCATGTCAACAGGGGGCGGATGTTTCCTTACACTCTAGCCCAAACCCTAGTCTGGGGTCCGGGAAAAACACGCTCTGTAAGGCTCTTTATTGAGGACCGAGGCGCCGGACAGTCCGCAGCTTCTCCACGCTGATGCTGAAATTTGTGCTTGCCCTCGAGGCAACTGTCCTGGCGGACTCGGACGCTTCTCTAGAGAGCAACATGGCAGATTGACCTCCTCCTTTGGAGACCGCACTCCCGAGGGCACGTCAAGTCCCAGCGATGAAGCAGTCCCGAGAGGGGCACGAGGTTATTCTTGTGGGAGAAGCATGAGCGAACGTCAAGTCGAGGCGTGGCCACGCGGACCGGGGCTGATCGTTGCCCCCAGCATGCAACCTATGGCGCACACCTGACTCAAGCACGTGAGGACTTGGCGCGCTTAGGCCCTGAATGCGCCCCTACCGGCCCTGACCAACTCTCCGGGAGGAGCGGCGAGCACCGGTTTCCACCTGCGCTACCTCCACCTCACGGGCAGTCTGGACCGCCTGACGACCCAGGCACGCGGCAAGGCGCTCAGCGAGGAGCAATCCGTATCCCTCGCGCAGGAGTCCGGTGCGGCGTAGGGCCCGTCCGAACTGGTCACCCGTAGCCTGACGGTGCTTGAATGCGGCCATCGCGCAGGTTCACGGTACAGTGCCCGGTACCAAATTCAACTCCCGCATGGTGGCAAGAGGTGCATGGCCCTCGACGATGCTGGGGTTGCTCTTTCCTGGACGGAGCAGACCGAGCGTCATGTGGGGCGATTGAGAGATCGTCTGCGCACTGCCCCTCGCGTCTCCTCACCCGGACGCCTGATCGCCGCAAGAGTGGGGGAGAGCCAGTCCAGAAAAACGGAGAATCATCTCGGTCTGACAGCAGAACCGGACGTAGATTCTTCAGTGTTCACACGTTGCCATGGAGGCAACCGGGCATTAACATGCGGGGGTGAGTCCTGCGCCGAACGTCGATCCAGAACGCGAACTGCGCGGGCTGAGCAAGCGTTTGAAGGCCTTACGCGACGGCCGCGACTGGACGCTGGACGAGGTAGCCGAACGAACCCAGCTGTCCAAGCCTTACCTCTCGCGTTTGGAGGCAGGCGAGCGTCAGCCGTCCATCGCTGCCCTGCTCAGCATCGCCCAGACCTACGGCGTCACTGTCGCGTCCCTGTTTCAGGAGGGTGAGCAAGCGCCGCAAGTGGTGGTCCGTGGAACGCAGGCCCTGCTCAAGCCTGGGAATGGGCTGCAGCACGCGGGACTCTCCGCCCGCGCCGGCGAGTTCAACTTGCGCCCCATTCGCGTGTTGGTGCCGATTGGCCGCGAGGGCGAAGAGCTCTACCAGCATGACGGTGAGGAGTGGCTGTACGTGCTGCGTGGCCGTTTGAGGCTTATCCTCGGGCGGGAGCAACACGTGCTCGAAGAGGGCGACGCCGCCCACTTCGATGCCCGCACGCCCCACCGCTTGGTGGCCGAAGGTGAGGGAGACGCCGAACTTCTCCTCGTGGCGACCACGTCACCACGCCCCCTGCTGAGCAGTTACCTCTGAACCGGGGGCACCCAGGTTCCCTGAGCATCCTCCGGACCGGAATGCGCTCCGTGGGCAAGTGCTCCTCCACCCGGCCATGGAGAGCGTCGGCGTGGAGGGCAAACCGAATGAAGGAAGATCGCTCGCCAAGAGTCGTTTAGAGTGGACGCCCGCTGCGCCGCAGTGCAAAAGAGCCTTTCCACGAAACGCACCAGCGGCACTACCCTTGGAGGACAAATGGCCCTTAAATACGTATTTGAAAAGCATATTAATAAAAGCAATTCTTATGCTGACATCCACACAACTGCAACTCATCAAAGCCACCGTTCCCACATTGCAGGTCCACGGCACCGAAATAACGCGGGTGTTCTACGCCTCGCTGTTCCGGGCCCATCCCGAACTCCTGAACATCTTCAACCCTGTTAACCAGAAGAATGGACGGCAGGCCAACACCCTTGCGGCCAGCATTCTCAGTTACGCCGCGCACATCGATCACCTTGACCGCCTTGGAAGCATGGTCAATCAGATCGCCCATAAACACGTTAGCCTTGACGTACTGCCCGAGCACTATCCCATCGTCGGGGAGCACCTGCTGGGCGCGATTCAAACTGTTCTCGGCGATGCCGCCACGCTCGAGATTCTGGACGCCTGGGCCGCCGCCTACAGGCAATTGGCGAGCATCATGATGGGTGTCGAGGGGCGGATGAAGGCGGCGGGGGCCGAGCAGGAGGGCGGCTGGCACGGCTTCAAACCCTTTACTCTGACCCGGCGGGTTCAGGAGAGCGCCGTCATCACGTCGTTCGAGCTCACGCCGCAAGACGGTCAACCGCTACCGCTCTTTCACCCGGGGCAG
Organism: Deinococcus humi; assembly: GCF_014201875.1. Classification (NCBI taxonomy): domain Bacteria; kingdom Thermotogati; phylum Deinococcota; class Deinococci; order Deinococcales; family Deinococcaceae; genus Deinococcus; species Deinococcus humi. The sequence goes on from NZ_JACHFL010000006.1 coordinate 170,708, forward strand.
TACATCAGCGTGCAGCTTCAGGTGCCCGGTCAGGCCACCCGGCAGATCCGGCAGTATAGCCTTTCCGACGCGCCCAATGGCCGCACCTACCGCATCAGCGTGAAGCGGGAGAGTGCGCCCTTCCCGGACGCTGATCTTCCGCACGGTCTGATTTCCAGCCACCTGCACGACGGCCTGCACCTGGGCGACACCGTGCTGGTCCACATGCCCGCCGGGGATTTCGTGCTGCGGGACAACGCCCGCCCAGTCGTGCTGCTCAGCGGCGGTGTCGGCGTAACTCCCATGATCAGCATGGTTAATACCTTGGTGGCGAACAAGTCCACCCGGCCCGTCCTGTTCGTCCACGCCGCCCTGAACCGCGATGTCCACGCCTTCCGCGAGCACGTCAATTCGCTCACGCAGACCTACCCGAATTTGCGAAAGCAGGTGTACTACGCGCAGGTCATGGCCGAAGATCAGCCCGGCATGCATCACGACGTCGAAGGCCTGCTGAGTATGGACATGCTACGTCCCCTACTGCCCTTGGGCGACGCCGAGTACTACTACTGTGGGCCCGCCGGATTCGCCGGAGCCGTGGAGGGTCTCCTTGACGCCCTCGGCGTTCCTGCCGAGCAACGCTTTACTGAGACGTTCGGTCCGTCCCGGAACTTCGAGGTGCCCAGTGGCACGGACTGACTCCGCCAGACAGGTGCCCGCGTTTCGGCGCATCCGTCCTTCCCGATCAACGCCCGGCCGGCCCGCGTCTGGCCAAGGAGAACCCGATGTCCCCGCTCCCTCACCTCAATGCAACCCTGGCAGGCGTATGGTTCGGCATGTACCTGTTCACGACCTTCGTCGTGAGTCCTGCCTTTCACACCCTCTTTCCTGATGCGGGGACGCGTCGTGCCCACCGGCTGGTCCTCGGTCGGCAGTACGCTCGCGTCAATGGCCTTGTGACGCTCGCCCTGCTCGTGACCTTGACGGCGCTGAGCGTCGCCCAGGCTCCGAGCGCGGCCCTTTTAGCTCAGTGGCTCATGCTGGTCCTGCTCTGTGCGCTGATTGCCCTGCACGTCCGCTTCGCCACTCGCCAGTCCTTTCCACCACGCTGGATCACCCACGCCACCTTGCTGGCAGGTCTGGGCCTCTGCGCAGCGGCGGTAGGGGGATGACCCTGTATGACCGCGTCGGAGACGAGCGCCTGCGCGTCCTTCTGTACGCGTTCTACCGGCGGGCAGCCCAGCACCCAGAGTTGGGGCCGGTGTTTACCCGGGTCTTGGGCCCTTTTCCACGAGCGGGTTGGCCCGTCCACCTCCTGCGGATAGAGGGATTCTGGCGGACCGTTATGGGAGGGGCGGGCGCGTACAGGGGTGCCCCCGGTCCGGCGCATCAGTCCCTGGGAATCGACGCCAGCCACTTCGAGGCCTGGCTGCACTTGTGGCGGGAAGCGCTGAATGAAACCCTGCCTTCTCCCGATGCTGAAGCCGTCTATCAGCTAGCGGCTCGCATGCGGGTCAACCTACAGCGGGTCGCCACGACACCGGTTCCCCGGGCTGGGGAGAACTGATTTTCATCCAAAAGGGGGTGTACGCGCTGGTCTTCGCGCCTGACCACGCCCTATCCTGAAGCATGATGAGGGCCTGGAGGCGGTGCGCCGAATGCAACTGACGCTGTTCACGGACGCCTCATTGCGAATCCTTATGCACCTCGCGCGACAGGACGCGGAGGCGGTGACTACCACCGCTGAACTGTCCCAGCTCTACAACGTGCCATTCAATCACCTGAACAAAGCCGTGGGACTGCTCAGCCGCGCAGGTTGGGTGCGGTCGTCGCGCGGACGCGGAGGAGGGCTCAAATTGGGCATGCCGGCGGGCGAGATCATTCTCGGAACGGTGGTCCGCACAACGGAGCCCCGTACGCCGCTGGTGAATTGCCCGGCGTGCCCCCTCCGCTTCAACTGCGAGTTGCAGCGGGCGCTCAGCGAAGCCATACAGGCGTTTTACGGCGTACTGGACCGCTACACACTGGACGATCTGGCCCGCAACACCATGCTCCTTGGCGCGCCCCTTCCGGCGGATGCCTGGGCAACCGTGCCCCATGCGCCGCCATGTGTTCCCGAATAGGTAAACGGGCTCCCTCTTGGAGACTTGGCGTCCAATCTTGTCGCGTCAACGGCAAAGACTTCACTCAAGCGAAGGGGAACTTCACCCATAGATCAATGTGGCGTGCGAATGCCCGGCTAATCGGAGATACTGTGCTGAATGGAGTTTTCGTTCTCTGTAACTGCGAGGAATGAGCTATATCCCTACGCGAGGCAACTTTTCAAAGCGGTTTTTTGCCTGAGGGGCAACTCAGGTCTATCATTGAGAAGTGACTGTTCCAACTGCTTTGGGCAGCCCTCTTCTCAGGGAGGTCTCCCGCTTTGACACGTTTCACCTGCCCTTATACGTCCCATACCTGGCAAGATGGCCACGACATACTGCACGTTATCGGTGTAGACTGGGGGCACGCTCCGTCCGCTCGCCTGCTGATTGGCTCATGCTCAGTCCAGGGAGGTTGCCTACACCTTGCGTGATGTGCCCCTGGTTCATCCTGCGGGGAGCTCACGAGGCTCCTGGCAGCGTGAAGCGTGCGCCCATACGACACCCGTGGGCCGCATGGAGCACGGACGTTGCTGCAGGGACCTGGGAAGGGGGTTAAGATCAAATGACGATAGGCGCGCGTATCAAGCAACTCAGCGTCGGTCTACCAGCTCCGCTGCCCTACCGGGACGGGATGGTACCCAGCGGCTTTGTCAAAACGCCAGTGAACTGGGGCCTCCAGCTCGGCAGGGAGGGCCTCCAGGGCGACGGCCAGGCCGACCGCCAATATCACGGTGGGCCCGAGAAGGCCGTTTGCGTCTATCCGGGCGAGCACTATCCGTACTGGGAGCAGCTGCTGGGGCGTAGTCTGGGTCCTGCAGCTTTCGGAGAGAATTTTAGGGTGGTCGGCCTGACGGAGAGGGCAGTGTGCATCGGGGACATCGTCAAGGTCGGCAAGGCCGTCGTGCAGGTTAGTCAGCCGCGTCAGCCGTGCTTTAAACTCGCGGCGCGGCACGACGTGCCCAAGTTCACCCTCTGGGTACAAAAGACCGGGCTGACCGGCTGGTACTTCCGGGTACTCGAGGCCGGCGAGGTGCGTGCCGGAGCGCGACTGAGTCTGGTTTCACGCTCAGGCAACGCCGTGACCATCCAAGAAGCGAATCGCGTGATGCACCGCGACAAGCTGGACTATGCAGCCATTGAGCGCCTGCTCTCGCAGCAGGGCCTCTCCCGCTCGTGGCGCGCCACTTTTGAGAAGCGGTTGGGCGGCAGCTTCGAAGACACGACGGCTCGCCTCAACGGACGGCAGGAGCAGGGGTGATCCAGTGCCAACACCAACGGAGAGTTCCTTGGGGCCGCGTGGGTGCGGCGCGTTGGGTTTCGACACCCAGACCGGAGGCGCCTTGGTTCGCCGTTGAAACCCCGTAATAAGCGATAGCGGGAGTACCAGTACTCAGGGTCTGGGCGGTGACCTCTTTACGGTCAAGACTTTTAGTCGGACGTTAACAACCTTTACAGCTCAAAATTGCTGGCCTGTAGTCTCTTGGGAACGGCTAAAGTCTAAGTTGCTGGCTGCCGTGAATTGGCTGCGCTCGAGGGCGGGTGGGGCTCCTCTGACACCCAGATCGGTGTCAACTGACCCCGCCTTTCAATCATCGGATTGTCGGATTGTCCCCTGGCGAGGCCGCGTCACGCCGCTCCGGTGCCTCAAGATGGTGGGCGCGTGATCGGTGAGCATGTGCCGCGCAATGCCCTGTTTTAGAACAATCCATTCGTTGTTCGGAACGGCTGAGCCAGGAAAGACGTACGAGAAGGCAAGGTTGTGTTGCCTTAACCAGTCCCAGGGAAGCTGATCCGCCGTGACCGCTGCCAAACCCTACCGCCACCGATTGCCCATGACGATTATTCAGCATGCAGTTTGGCGGTACCACCGCTTCCCGCTCAGCTCCCGAGACGTCCAGGAATTGCTGCACCAGCGCGGTCTTGAGATCAGTCACGAGACGCTCCGCGAGTGGTGTCTGAAGTTCGGGCCGCAGTTCACCGATGAACTCCGCCGGGGTTCCCGATGGCTTTTGGATGAGGTTTGCACGGCGGTAGATGGCGTCCGATACTGGCTATGGAGGGCGGTCGACGAGCACGGTTTCGTGCTCGATGTTTTCCTTCAGCGCTACCGAGACACCCAAGCCGCGAAGATCTTTCTGAGCAATCTTCTCGGCGAATACGATGTCCCAGACACGATCTGTACCGACCAGCTGCGGAGCTATCGAGCCGCAATCCGGGCGTTTTCGAACCTAGTTCATGTCAACCACCAGCAGGTGATCAGCGGCTCACGCTGCAACAACATGGTTCAGCAGTCTCACGGTTCCACACGACGTCAAAGCGGCAGCAACAAAGGATTTAAGCGGCGAAGACGCGCGCAAGAATTTTTGCGCCTGCATGCCTGGACCCTGACCTCAACCATCACTCCCGCACGAGCGTTTCCGCCAAGACTCGAAGAGGCAACCAGAAACAGGCGTTCCACACGTGGTCAATGGTTGCCGCAGGGGTGGCCTGAACCTCAGGCCACCCCTGCCCTTCGGCTGCCTCGGTGCCAGTTAAGGCAACATAACCCTCGAGTGTCCATGAGCCCATGCTCTACACGAAAACGGAACTGGCCCATCTACGGCATGGTCACAAAAGAGGCCTCGACGTCCTCAGGTATTCGGGCTGTTTTGGCGGGACTCGGCCAGACACCAAAGCCGTATCAATTGACCAACAACGAAGTGGTGGAACGGGGGCGAATTTTGAATCATCAGCGCGTCAATGCAACGTCCTGCGATGGTCCAGGGCGCCATCCAAGGGCAGGGGCAACATGCTGGGCAATGGTGGCGAGCATCCGTGCGTTGTACGCGACGCCGAGTTGATTGGGAACGGTGAGCAGCAGGGTATCGGCAGCCTGAACGGCTGCGTCCTGGCTGAGTTCCTCAGCAATCACATCCGGGTCGCCCACAAAGCTGCGCCCAAAGCGCGACCGGAACCCTTCCAATACGCCGACCTGATCGTTGACGCCTTCATGACCAAACAGCATTCGGTCGGCGTCAGAGGTGATCGGCATGACACTGCGGCTCACCGACACCCGTGGCTCACGCGTCCATCCCGCTTCGCGCCAGGTCTCGCGAAACAGCGCGATTTGCTCGGCTTGCAGTTCGTCGAAGGGCACCCCCGTATCCTCTAAGAGAAGGGTTGAGGACATCAGGTTGAAGCCCTGCTGTGCCGCCCATACCGCCGTGTCACGGCTTCCGGCACCCCACCAGAGGCGGTCTTTCAGGCCTGCGGACTGCGGTTGAATGGTGAGCATTGCCGGTGAGGGCTGCCCACCCGCATCGGCGTGCACGACGGGCGTTCCGCCGATCGCTGCCCGGAACTGTTCGGTCTTGCTTCGGACGTAGTCTGCCAGAGACTGCCCTTCCGCTGGAGCGTATCCGAATGCCTCGTACCCACGGTAGGCGTGTTCGGGAGACCCACGGCTCAAACCAATCTGGAGTCGACCGTCACTGAGCAGGTCAGTGATAGCCGCTTCTTCGGCCATGCCAAGGGGATGTTCATAGCGCATGTCGATGACGGCGGTCCCCAGCTCGATGCGCTGGGTGCGGGCGGCCATGGCGGACAGGAGAGGGAACGGGGAGGACAAGCTCTTACCAAAATGATGGACGCGCAGGTACGCACCGTCCAGGCCGATGCGTTCGGCTTCAACGGCGAGGTCGACGGTCTGTTTGAGAGCCTCAGCGGCATTTGGCGTGTAGGAACCGCGAGTTGCCGGCCAGTGGCCAAAGGTAAGGAATCCGAGGCGTTTGGGGTAGATGGTGGACATGTTAAACCTCAATGAGGGGAGCGTGGGGACTGGTTGCCTGGGTGGCCCGTGGCGCTTGGGTAAGCTTTCGCAGCAAAGCGGTGAGGTGGTGCTGCTCTTCGGGTGTGAGATGGGCGAACTGCCGGGTGTGGAGGGCTTTGAGGCTAAGGATGGCCTTCTCAATGCGCTGCTGACCCTGGGCGGTGAGGTGCAGGTGATTACAGCGCCCATTGACGCGGCGTTCGATGAACTGCTGACCTTCAAGTTTGGTCAGCTGATAGGTGACGTTGCCTTTGGTGACGAGAAGCCGTCCGGCGAGATGCTGCTGGGTGAGGCCAGGTTCAGCATCGATATGGGCGAGAACGTCAAACTCCATGACAGTGAGGCCATGCTGCTCCAAGGTGATCTCGATTTCCTGGAGCGAATGATGGTACGTGCGAGCGATAAGGGTCCAGAGGATCAGGGCATGACGTTCGGCACGCAGATCATGTGTGATGGAGTGCTCCTCCGACATGGTTTAAATTTAAACCTCAGGAGTCGAATCGATTGCGAGCTCATTCACGAAGGGTGCCTGGGTGAACGTGTTGCCTACCGTGGAGCACGGGAAGTTCCCATATGGCTGACTCATCGCTCCAGAGCCTGTCTGCGTTGATGATCTCTGGGACGTCAAACTTGCCATACAGGTCACGGTCCTCGATAGGCCAGTCACCTGACGCTCCCTTCCTGGGCGCCCCAGCCTCAAGAGCTGGCTCCTCTCCAGACCGCCCTCCTCCCATCCCCAGGCTGCGCCAGGACGCTTGTCTCTGGTGTCCTGAGTGGTGGCAAGTTGTTGGCTTTCAAAAAGCAGAGGGGGATGTGAAGGCAGGCCGCCTGAACTTCAGGCCGCCTGCCACACAGTCTCTTGCCCGGTCTTGAAGGCAGCTCGTTGATGGTGCCGACACCATAGAGCGGGAACGGTGGAGCGGGCAGGGTGATGAAGATTCGTGACGCGGGCGTGCACCTCCAGGAAGCCCTGTGCGCATTTTCGTGACCTGAAGCCTCGCTGCTGACGTGCCTGTCTCCGGGTGGGACGATGGTGTTGCAGCGAGCGGCCGACACCACCTGGACGTGCTCCACGGGGTGGAGGACGAGAAATTCGCGAAGGGCTGCGCCATCACTCCAGAGCTTGTCCGTGTGGATCAACTCCGGCACAGCGTCCCTCCCCCAGTCATCGGTGGAAGAACGATGTGGCAGCCTCAGTCTGCCGGTGTTGCTGTCAGAAGACGTCCAGCACGGCTCCGTGGTCGTCGACTGCACGCCACAGCCAGTGGTGGACCCCGCCGACGTCCACGCACCGTAACGTCTAACGGCCACCGGGAGGGGACGCCTCTGTTCCCGGTGGCGAAGGCGCTGAGCGAAGTCGTCGCTGAACTTGATGCACCACATGCGGATGGACTCACGTGTCACGGTGATGCCTCGTTCCAGCAGCAGTTCCTCAACATCCCGATCGCTGAGAGTGAAGCGGTGATAGAGCATTGGCGGCAGAGTCGATGACCGCAAGGGGGCACCGATAACCGGCAAGCTTCTGATCGCTCAGCACCGCGTCACCCTACCCCAACAACTTGTCATAGCCAGGATGGGCAAGAAGGATCGGCCAGCCGTCCCGGGCCAGCTGCCACCCCTCACGCTTCTCCAGATCGCCCGGTCCTTCTGGATTAACCCCCGGTGCGTTCACCGGTCATGTGCGCGGCGGGTGCCTGACGGACGAGAACGCAGGAAGAAGGGGAACCCGGACATGGTCCGGGGGCCCAGCGCATGACGGCTGACAGAAGCGGGCTCCTTCCATCGGCGAAACTGTCTCATGACCCGCTTGATCGTGCACGTGGATATGGACGCTTTCTACGCCTCCGTCGAGGTGCGCGAGCAGCCTGAGCTGGAGGGCCAGCCTGTCGCCGTCATCGTTCCCGGCCGCCGGGGCATCGTCATGACCGCCAACTACGTCGCCCGGAACTTCGGGGTCCACAGCGCGCTGCCCGTGTACCAGGCCCGCCTGCGCTGCCCCGGCATCGTTCTTCTCCCCCAGCGCATGGATCTCTACCGCGCCGTCTCCGCCCAGATCCACGGGATCTTCGCCCGTTACACGGAGGCGATCGAGCCGCTCGCGCTCGATGAGGCCTACCTCGACGTGACCGGGGAGGATCAAACGCTGGAAGGAGCGCAGCACCTCGCCGCAGACATCCAGGCCGACATCCTGCGTGAGACGCGCCTGACCTGCTCGGCTGGGGTGTCGGTGAACAAATTCCTCGCCAAGTTCGCCAGCGGCCTGCAGAAGCCTGCGGGGCTGACGGTCATCCGGCCTGAGGAGGTGGACGCTCTGCTCGCTGCCCTGACCGTGGACGAGTTTTACGGGGTGGGCCCGGTGATCGCCGGGAAGCTCCGGGCGCAGGGCATCGAGACCGGAGCGGATCTGCGCGCGAGATCGCTGGTCGAACTCCAGGCTGTCCTGGGATCCGGGAAGCTCGCGCCGCGGCTTCACGGTCTGGCACGGGGGGTGGACGACCGGCCGGTGGAGGCGCACCGGGAACCACAGTCCATCGGTGTGGAGCGGACCTTCGAGCAGGACCTCACCACCCGGGAGGCCCTGCTCGCTGAGCTGCCCGGGCTGACCCAGGAACTGGCCGCACGGCTCTCGCGGCGGGGGTACGTGGGACGAACTGCGGTGTTGAAGATGAGCTTCGAGGACGGGACGACGGTCACGCGGCACCGGACTCGGGAGCAGCCCCTGGCTGGAGCGGACGAGCTGGCGCAGGCAGTGACCGGGATGCTGACCTCGGAGCTGAGCGCGGAACGCCGCGTGCGGCTGCTGGGTGTGAGCGTGGTCAACCTCAGCCCAAGGGCCTGACGGCGTGGGCGGTTGGGTCCGCCAGAGGCTGCCGCTGCGCGGCGCAAATGCGCTGAGTTCAAGGTGTAGTTCAGCTGCGCTCGGGCATGGTGCAAAACAGGAAATGGACGGGAGTGCCGCTGGTTTTGTCAGGTCAACAGGCAAGGTGATGGCCAGTGCCTGACTCGAAGCCCTACCGTCACCGTTTCCCCATGAGCATCACCGGGTACGCCCTCCGGCTGTACCACCGCTTTACGCTCAGCTCCCGTGATGTTCAGGAACTCCTCCTGGAGCGCGGAATCCAGGTGAGCCACGAAACCCTCCGCGAGTGGGGCATCAAGTTTGCTCCCCTGCTCACTGAGCAACGACGCCACCGGAAACCCCGGCAGGGTTCCCGGTGGTTCCTGGACGAAATCTGCAAAAAGGTGGGTGGGGTCACGGGGCTGTGCTCGATATCGTTGTGCAGGCACAGCGCGACACGGAGGCAGCCCAGTCCTTCCTCACCCGTTTGCCAGGGGAATACGCTGTTCCAGAGGCCATCCATACTGACCACCTCAGAAGCGATGGTGCGGCGATCCAGGAACCTCCGGTGCTTCACGGCGTGGAGCACCACGAGGTGGCCTCTACAGCGCACTGCAACAACCTGACCCTCCAGTCCCATCGGCCCACACGACGACAGGAACGAAGTCAGCTTGGGTTCAAGCGGCCGGAGCGAGCCCAGGAGTGCCTGAAGCGGCATGCCCGAATCACCAACGTTCACCAGCACACCCGCACCACGGTTCCTGCCCTGACCAGACGACGCCACCAGAACCCGGCCTTTCAGACCTGGCGTGAGGTCGCAGGAGGGGTGGCCTGATTTTCAGGCTACCCCTCGGCTTCGCCTCCCCCCGGCTCAGTGAAGGTGACACAACCCTTGCCAGAACGTCACGTTGGCTAAGGGGAAAACGGTGGCGATAGGGCTTGCGGTTCATCACAGCTCACCACCCTACCGGCGTTCATTTACTGTCCAAACGTTGGGTGGTTGAGCGCTCGTTTGCGTGGTTGTCGCGCTTTTGGCGTTTGGGCCGGGACCTGGAACGGTTGCGGTCGACGCCAGTCGGATTCTATGTCCTCGCGGACTGCATTCTGCTCTGTAATAACCTCAAGCTACTTTTCGCAGAGGGTGCTTGGCAGCCTCTAGCGGGCATCTCTCGACATGTTCAGCGTACCCCCACCCAGGTCCGCGCCTGAGCCGTCCTGGGCGCGGAAGGTCCCCTCGTAACGGTCGCCGGTGAAGCGCCCCTCGACCTTGAGCTTTAGCTCAGTTCCGTCCACGTCCAGCCCAAGATCGAAGGCACCGGTGCGCGATCCCAGCACCCAGGCGACGTATTGACTGCCCACATAGCCACTGCCGCTGAGCGATTGCTCGCCGTCGTCGTACAGCTTGAACTGCAACGGAACCTGCATGCCCGACACGTCGAGCTTGGCCTGCCATGTGCCAGTCGCCGTGTAGGGTTCGGAGGTGATCAGTGGGGTGGTCGGGGGCGTCACCGACGCGTTCCGGGCGGTCAGCCCCCCCACCGGGACAGACCGGCTGGCCGCCGCGACCTCGTCTGCCGCTCGGGCTGGTCGGGGGGCGTAGGTCTGGCGTGTCCCCTGGATATTGACGGCCAGTTGCGTTCCCGAGAGCGCGAACGTCGCCTGATAGGACGTCAGTTTGGGCGTCGAGGCGATGCCCTCCGAGCGTTTGCACCCCGAGTTCAGGGCGCTGGGCGACAGGCCGTGCACCTCCCGCACCTGCTCTGGCTGGAAGGTGAGGCGGTCGCCCGACACTGCGTAGCGCCCTCTCTCGGCATGCACATTCAGGGTGCCGCAGGTGATGACATAGCTGCCGAAGAATCCAGGAATATACGAGAAATTCAGTTCCGTACGGGAGTAATGGCCGTCGGGAAGCAGCAACAGGCGCGTCCCTGAGGCTGCGGCTCCCGCGAAGTCCTCCTCGTACACAGGGGCAGGAAAGGCCGGGCCGGTCAGCCACTCACCAGTGGGGGCAGAGGACGGGGCGGCCAGGGCGGCGGAGCACAGTAGGGCAAAACAGGTCATCAAACGGTACATAGGTCAGTCCTTGAAGGCGTTGGCTGAAGGAGAGATTCGTAAGCCTCGAAGGGCTTACTCAGGAGAGGGTGCGTCAGAACACAGAGCGCCATCAATGGAAATCTGGATCGCCCCAGGGAGAAGCGCCGGAAGGCGCCGTCTCCTGGCGCCCCAGCAGACAGCTATAGAGAAAAAGGAGGGCGTCGTCCGGTTCGTGGAAGGTGCGCGGCGCTTCGTTCCCATACTGGACCGTGGCCCGCCACCCGCTCGCATCCGACCAGACCTGGAAGAAGGAACGGCGACCGGAATTGGTTTCCAGGTCCTTGGCGCTCAACTCCCCGGCATCCACAGGGCCTTCACTTCCACTGTTCGAGCTTGAGGAACACGTCGGTGACGGGCGGCGTCACCGTAACACCGGCCTGACCTCGGGCCGAGGCCGAATCTACCCAATCGCCCGCGTCGGGCAGGCCGCTGCCGTTGGTGTCTTCCCAGGCAAGAATTTCATAGGGCACGCCGTCAAGGTTGTCGAGCGAGAAGCTCTGCTGGCGGCCGCTGCCTGTCAGGCTCACGAAGCGCACGCTGCCATCCTCGGCGCCGCAGCCCCGGTCCACGCGGCAGGCGATCACGGCCACGCCCTGTGCGGCATGCCCCTCGGGGAGGCTGAGCATGCCGGTCACGCGCCGCACTTTCTGCCCCGCTGCCGAGGCGCCCAGGGTACGGGGGCGGTTGTAGAGGCTGTCGCGTGATTCGCCCTTGGGGTCGCCCAGGGCGAGGGTGTCGCCGCTGAGTTTCCAGGTGAAGACCGAGGGACGCAGCTCGCGGGTCTCGTAGCTCTTGCTGGGCGAGCAGGTATAGCCCTTGTTGTAGACCGTGGTAGGGGTGAACGTCAGGATGTTGCCGTTGAGGCTGACCTTTCCCTTGCTGGTGGTCAGGAGCTTGGATGTGCAACCGTAGGTCGTCACCACGATGATGCCATTGCGTTCGTAGCTGCCGTCGGCCTGGATGCGGATAATCTCGCTGGTGCCGCTGCCCTCAGCGTACTTGCCAGTGGAGGGGTCGTAGTACTCAATGGGCGAGACGTAACCGTATTCCCATTGCCCTTGCAGAGAGGCGGGCACAGCAGCAGCCTGGGCGGGGGCAGCAAGCAGGAGGGCGGGCAACAGGGCCAGCAGGGGACGACTGTTCATGGTGGGCTCCTTTGGCTGGGGCACACCCCGGCCGAACGTGGTTACCCTAAAAGGCCGGGGGTGACGTGCCGATGACACAGGCCTCCACTGGACTGGGCAGGGGCCGCAGCATCACGTTCATTGCCGCCCCTGTTCTGACCAGGGATGCTGGTCAGCCCACAACACTGGCGCGGCCGGTTGAATCGGTCACTCGCCGTCCGTGCCTCACCGCGCCCCGCTCAGAGTGGGGGAGGCGACCAACGGTCCGCGCCGCCATCCTCGTCTGCTCTGGTTGGCGAACGCTTCTCCAGCGAGGGTTGACTGAGGCCGCTGAGTTGCGATGGCCTTGGTACACTGAGCGCCATGGCGCATGGTTCTGGCTGGCAGCTGCGTCTGTGGGACCTTCCCACGCTGCTTGATCCACACAGCCGCGCCCAGCGCTGTGAGGGCAAAGTGCTGGCGCTTCTGGCGTACCTGGCCCTGGAGGGATCCACCCCGCGCGCCCGGCTGGCTGACCTGCTGTGGCCGGAGACTGGGCCGGCCAGCCGCAATAACCTGGTGGTGCTCCTGCGCCGAATGCACCGGGCGTACGGCGAGCCGCTGTGTGTGGATTCCGGTCCGCTGCTCTCGCTGGAGACCGGCGTGCACATCGTGCGCATCCCAACCATCCCAGCCGTGGATGACCCAAACCGCCCCGTTCGTCCCCTCCCCGGCCTGGATACCCTAAAGCTCCCGGAGTTCAACGTCTGGCTTGATGCGCGCCGCCTGACCCTTGTAGAGGAGAGCGCACGCGCGCTACGGGAAGAGGCGCGCGCCTTGACCAGGCGCGGAATCTACCTCCCGGCGCTGCCGCTGCTGGCCCACGCCGAACGGATTCAGCCGCTTTCTGAGGAAACCGCCCGCGAACGGATGCGGGCGGAATATTTGTCCGGCGATGTGGCGGCGGCGCTGAGGACCCATGAGCGCCTCCGCAGAGTGCTGGCGCGTGAACTGAATGTCGAGCCTGTGTCGCTCACCCAGAGACTTGCCCAGGAGATCGGGCGTGGCGTTCAGCCTGAGGCCGGTGTGCTGCTTGCCTGTCCGCCCCCCACTCGCTTGGACGCTCCCCGGTTGGTGGGCCGCCAGGAGGAGTGGCGCGCTATGGCAGACGCCTGGGAAGCCGGGCGGATGATTCTGCTCACCGGACAGGGCGGTCTGGGGAAAAGTCGCCTCGCGCGGGATTTCATCGTGGGCCATGTGCTCCACGGCAGCCTGCAGTCTGAGCCGTTCGAGCACCTGATCATTCAGGGGCGGCCCAGCGACGGGCCGGTGCCTTACGCGGCCCTCACGCGCGGCTTGCGGTCACTGCTCGTTAACCACGCGAATCTGCCCCTCAGCGGCGCGGCGTGCCGGGCCCTGGGGGCACTCCTGCCAGAGAGGTTTGAGCCGCATGTGGCCCCAGCTGGGGATATCGCTCCGGCGCTGCACTCAGCGCTGCGCGAGCTCTGCAGCGCCCTGGGCACACCTTGCCTGCTGCTCGACGATCTGCAGCTGATGGACGCTGCTTCGGCGCGTGCGCTGCTGGCCCTGGACAGCAAAGGGGCGGCGCGCATCATCGTTTGCGCGCGGGCAGATACCCTGGATGCGTCGATCGCCGCTGTCCTGAACGGCGTCATAGAGTCGGGACGTGCCACCGTCCTTAAGCTCCCCCCGCTGGACCCTCGCCAGAGTGAGGCGTTGCTTGCCAGCCTTGAGCGCCCAGAACTCGCAACCCACGCCGCGCAGATTGCCCAACGGGTAGGTGGACTGCCCATCTATCTGCTGGAGGCCGCCCGCCAGGTGCTGACAGGACGGGCGGATCTGGACACGGTGCACTGGAGTGGGCGTGCAGAAGACCTGCTCGTCCGCCGGTTGGAGGCGCTTTCGCCCGAAGCGACCCAGGTCGCCAGAGCGGCAGCGGTGCTGGCGCAGAATCTGCGTCCAGAGCTGCTGGCCGATATGCTGGGCCTACCGCTGCTCACCGTGGCGGTCATCTGGCAGGAATTGCAACGGTTGGACGTGGTCCGCGGAGACGGCTTCACCCATGATCTGTTGCGCGGCGCGCTACTGAGCCGGATTCCCGGAGCGCTTCTCGGCTTGCTGCACCGCGCCGCCGCACGCACGCTGGCCCGCGAGGGCGCGCCGTACGCTCGCTGCGCCGCGCACTGGTTTGCGGGTGGCCGGATGTCTGAGGCTGCCGGCGCTTTGCTGGAGGCTGGGAAGCAGGCTGCCCAGCGTGGCCTTTACCGTGAAGCGGCCGGCCAGTTCGGCCGCGCGGCCGAACTGGCCAGTGGCGAAGGCGAGACGGACCTGGTTTTTGCGGCGCGGCATGGTCAGGTAGACGCTCTGTATACATTGGAAGACCGGGTCTCAGAGTGGCGCCTGCGCGTCGGTGAACTTCAGGCCTGCGCCCGCACACCTCTGGAGCGCGCACAGGCCCAGCTTCAGCATGCCCGCCTTCTTTTCGCGCTGCGCGAGGAGGAAGAAGCGGCGCGCGTGACGCGCACCGGTCTCGCGCTGGCCGCCCAGGAGGGTGACCGGGCTCTGGAAGCGGAGCTGCTCGAGGTTTTGGCCGGCTATGAGCTGCACCGCGATCTGCAGGCGGCCCGGGTGACCCTCAGGCGCCTGGGCGACCTGTCGCGGGGCCTGCGCCGCCCAGAACTTGAGGCCTGGGCACTTGAAGGGCTGGGCTTCGCCGCCCTGACCAGTGATCCCAGGGAGGCGGATGCGCTGCTCCGAGACGCCGAAGCGCTGCATCTGCGGACCCAACCACCCCCCTACGCGGCTTCCGCCACGATCAAGCGGGGACGGGCCGCATTTAAGCTGGGGGCTTTTCCGGAAGCGCTGGCGCACGCTCAGCGTGCGAGGCGGCAACTTGGCGACACCGAAGGATTTCGCGTGGTGCAGCTGATCGGCGCGTATGGAGAAGCGCTGGCCTCGTGGGCCTTGGGTGATCAGCCCGGCGCCGCGGCACTCATTCGCACATGGACACAGGAGCTCGGTGTGCCGGCCGAAACCACGCCTGCCGAAGCGGGCTGGCGCGCGGCGCTGGGCGTGGTCAGCCTTTGGCTTTACTTGGAAGCCGGAGAGTTCTGCAAAGCGCAGCAGGTGAACGAGCGTCTGTGCGCGTTGCCCTTGCCCCCCACGCTCCACGCCGAGCACAACTGTGCCCTGGCGACCCTGCATGTGGTCGCCGGGAACCGGGACGAAGCGCTTGCCTGCCTGAATGAGGCGCTTATCACCACGCAGGGCCACAACGACGCCTACCTGCACCTGCGCGCAGCCGCGCAGCGCGCCACGCTCCTGAGCGACCAAGCCTCGCTGCAAGCTGTCACGGCCAGCGCCCATGATCAGGGATTACATGGGTTAAGTGCCGCGTTGCTGGGCGGCGCCGCCCCGGATCCAGCACTGGCTCTGGCGCTGCGTCTTGGCCCATCCGCCTCAGGACCTTGACTCAGGACTCTGCGGCTGTCGGGCGGGCCCGCCCCAGCAGGGCGACGCTCTGAAAGGTAATTACACTGTGTCCATGACTTGGGACACGGATGAGGTCATCGTGCGTCTGCTGGGCGCGCCGCAACTGCGGCTGAAACCAGCAGCGCGGTCTCTCGATGCCCGGCCAGCGGCGCTGCTGGCTTACCTCGCGGCCGAGGGGCCACGTGACCGCGCTGCCTGCGCCGAATTGTTGTGGCCCAACACGCCGCATGCCACTGCTCGCAACAATCTGGTGCAACTCCTGCGGCGGCTGACACGCGTCGCTGGAGGTGACCTGGTGGTTGGACAGCGTACCCTCTTCCTGGCGCCAGGCGTGTACACCGATCTGAGTGCGCCGCCCACTCCGGACGACCCCGATTTGCTGAGCGGCCTGGATACAGATTTCAGCGCGCCCTTCGACGACTGGCTCCGCGTTCAGCGGGAGGCCCGGCAGGTGCAGTGGGCCGCGCGAGTGGCGCAGGACATCGCAACGCTCATTGAGCGGGGCGATCTGGCACAGGCGCTGGCCCTGGCCGAGCGACGGGTCGAGCGCGACCCACTGGATGAGGACGCCTACGGGCTTCTGATGCGTTTGCACCACCTCAGCGGCAATCGCGCGGCGGCCATGCAGGTCTACGGGCGACTGCGCTCGACGCTGCAACTGGAGCTGGGAATGGAGCCCTCACCAGAAGCGGCCCGCCTGGCGCGTGATCTGGGGACGCAGGAGCCTCCAACCACGGCGCTTGTGGGCGCGGCGGACATCCCTCTGAGCCTGCTGCGCCCTCCCGTCCTCCTGGGTCAGGAAGACGCCTGGGCACAGATGGAGGCGGGGTGGACCGCCGGGGCGGGCGTCGCACTTATCGGCCCGTCGGGCAGCGGAAAGTCCAGGCTGGCGGTGGATTTCGCACGCGTTCATCCAGAATTTCACGTGCTCCTGCTGCAGGGCCGCCCTGGTGACCAGAACGCCGCTTACACCACCCACGCCCGCACCTACCGTCAGACCCTCAACGCTTTTCCGGAGGTGGCCGCCGCCCTGCCCGACTGGGCGCGTACAGAACTGGCGCGCCTGATCCCGGAACTCGGCCCGGCCCCTGGCCCACTCACTTCAGAGCAGGAGAAACTGCGGTTTTACGATGCCAAATACGAAGTGTTACGCCAGGTCGCGGCGCGTGGTCCGGTGGTTTTGATTTCCGACGACCTCCACTTTATGGACGACGCCTCTATCGAAGCGGGTGCGTACGTGTACGCCAAATTCTGGGGGAACAGTCAGGTTTCTTTGCGCTCGATGTTCTGTTATCGCGAAGGTGCGCTCAGCACCGTCACCGAGACGCTGTCCCGCCAGATGTACGAGAGCGGCATGGTGCGCCCTATTCATCTGGCGCCACTGAACACTCAAGCCACAGAGGCGTTGCTGCAGGCCGCCCAGATTACTGGCAGCGAGGACGTGATCCGTGAGGTGCAGCGCTTCGCTGACGGTAATCCCCAGCTGACCCTGGAACTCGCCAAGTACCTGCATGAGCGGGGGACCTTTGACGTCGCCGCTGTGCGGGAGGCGGCAGGCCGCACGCTGGGCAGCCTGCTAAGTGAGCGCCTGGCGCAGCTTTCCTCGGAAGCGCGGCAGGCGGCGCAGGCCGCTGCCGTGCTGCGCAACGACTTTACCCTGGAACAGGTCGCCGAGGTTCTTGATTGGAACGTCATGGGCCTCCTCGGCGCCTGGGAGGAACTGGAGCGTGCCCAAGTGGTGCGTGGGGAACGCTTTGCCCACGACCTGATTGCGCAGGCAATGGAGCAGGACTTGCAGCGCATGCCCGTCGTGTACGCGCTGCTGCACCGAAAAGTAGCCAGCGTGCTGGGGGCACAGGGCGCAGCGGCGGCGCGTATAGCCGCGCACTGGCAGGCGGGCGGGCAGCCTGCTCAGGCCGCGCTGTGGTGGGAACGCGCCGCGCAGCAGGCCGAAAACAGCCGCCAGCTCACAGACGCGTGCGCGCAATACGCCAGTGCAGCCGCCGCCTTTCAGGCGTCCGGTGACACAAACCGGGCACGTGAGATGACGCACCAGCGTGACCGCGCTGCCAGCCTCATCGCATTGCGTAGCGCGTAGCATGATCAAAACGGCATGGGGCTCCGGGCCATCACCCCGTATCCACCGAGGGCACCCGCAACAGTGCCGTCGCGGCGCTGAGTCAGGGCCAACTGTGCGGCGCGCTCGCCACGTTCCTGACGCTCTACGAGCGGCAGCCGAACGGAGCCTGGACGCTTGTGTTTCTCGCCAGGAGGGCAAGTTTGGCCGGGGTCGTCAGACCTTCACAACTCGCCACAACCCTAAGCGTCACAAGTCAGCTGAGACATGATGATCTGCCGCTGGAGTGTCCTCGCGCCCGCTGTCTTCAGCCTTGGAATGGCGGCCGCTCAACCCGCAGTGCAGGCACCAAATGACCCCATCCGCATCACCTCTCTCAAAGGGGGAACTTTCCGGCTCACACAGGGAAAGACACAACGCATCGTGGATCTGCACCGCAATATCAGCGGCTGCTGGGGCCGTCTATTCGACGGAACCCAGGAAGAACAGAGCGGCTTTGGAGACGGAGGCTCCGTCTCGACGCGTGTGCTGGACATCGTGCGACGAGCAGAGTTTTGGTCTGTAGTGTTGCAGGTCAACACAAATTCACGCTGTAACGTTCAGGGCCTGTGTGGGGCGGCGACAAATAGCGACATACTGTGGCTCAAGCTCACTTCAACTCTCGCGATCGCGGCGCAACAGGCCGCCACCGTAGAAGCTTGTGAACCTGCGACGGAACTCACGCGCTTCAGTGGCCGACGACCTGATGAACTGCTGCCCCCAGCCCTGGAACTTTCGCAGGGAAGCCTGACCCTGGAGTACCGCACCAGTCTGTATAACGGAACGCCGGCGATACGAACCGTTCTGCAATACGATCGGCGCACTCCTGAACGGGGTTTGGAAGTACGTCGGCGGTAAAAGCATCAGGGATGCTTTTCAGTGGTGCCGGGTTGCGGCAAGTTGTTGGGCTAGGGTGACGCCGTGCTGAGCGATCAGAAGATTCCTGGATACCGATTCCCTGTCGCGATCATCGGGCACGCCGTCTGGCTGTACCACCGCTTCACCCTCAGCTATCGGGACGTGGAAGAACTGCTGGCGGAACGGGGGATCATCGTTACAAACAGGGGCAAGATCACTGCTCTGCGCCCCCTAGGGCGATACCGCTGGCCTTCAGGAGGACGACAGGTCATCTTTCATGGCCCGCGCCTGGGCTTCGAACCCCGCCTGCACCCAATGCACGGGGACGAATGCGGCTGCCGGGCCGTGAAAGACCTCCTCGGTGGTGTAGGCAGTGTGGCCGTTCGGGAGGCGCCTGAGCGTCTGCACCCGCTCTGAGCGCAGCAGGCCCCAGTGGGCCAAAGGACTGTCGTAACGCCAGGCGACCAGCGCCGCGCCATTGGCAGGAGGTTGCACGCGCGTGACCCGTTCGTCGGAATGGATGTACCGACCCTCACGCCAGAGCAGCCTGAAGCGCATCTGCACGCCCTCGGCAGCGCGGGTGGCTCCCGTGACGTCCACCACGAAGGGATTCCAGCGCCCGTAGGCGCCGAAGTCCACCAGCAGTTCAAAGACCCGTTCCAAAGGAGCCTGGAGAGTGATCTCAGCGCGGGCGGCACGGGGCATCAGGGGCAGTATAGCGGGGGCGGAGAGCAGGCGCTCAGAACCTCCGCGAACCCCCCTGGGCACCGGCCTTGACCCGAAGCTCGCCCGGTCGGAGCGAGCAGCTTGCTACCGAAACGCTGGGTGGTGGAGCGCTCGTTCGCGTGGCTGTCGCGCTTCAGACGGCTCGGGCGGGACCTCGAACGCCTGTCGATCACCCTGACTGGCTTCCACTTCGTCGCCGCGGTTCTGGCAACTTAATCGCATTACGCTGATGGTTTGTGACTGACCGCAAACCCTACCGACACCGTTTTCCGCTCAGCATCATCGGGCACACCCTCTGGCTCTACCACCGGTTCCCCCTGAGCGAACGTGATGTCCAGAAATTGCTGCACCAGCGCGGTATTGTCGTCAGCCATCGTCGTGAACGGACGCCCATGAGGACGCCACTCCTCCACGAAACCCTTCGCCAGTGGAACATTAAGTTCGCGCCGCTTCTCACCGAGGCGCTGCGCCACTGGGAACCCCTCTGGGGTTCCCGGTGGTCCCTGGATGAGGTCTGTCTCGACATGGTGGGGAAGAAATTCTGGTTGTGGCGGGCTGTCGATGAATCCGGCGCGGTGCTCGATGTCCTGTTGCAATCTCACCGAGACAGTCAGGCGGCCAAGGCCTTTTTCGAACGGCTGTTGGTGAACCACGACGTCCCAAACGTGATTCACACCGATAAGCTATGGGGCGGCTCTTCGAGGGCTTCCTGTGCTGTACACCCTGGAGCACATCCAGGTCATTTCCTCTGTGGGCTGCAACAATCCCATTGAACAGTCCCACCGCCCGACCCGGAAACAGGAGCGAAGTGGGCCGGGCTTCAAGAGACCGCAACGCGCACAGGAATTTTTAGCCCTGCACGCCCGCGCTTCGAACCTTCACCAGCACACTCGAACCACTGTCCCGCGCTCGATCGAAAGAACGCATCCATCGCAGGCCCACCGGGCCTGGCAACACGCCGTTCATGCGGCGCTCTGAATTCAGACTGCCGCTGGGAAGATTTGGCCTACTCGAGGTTGAGTTGCCAGAACCATCTACACCGTGCCAGGACAGAGCCTGTTTCTTTATCTGGTGCTGGCGAAGGATAAGGCCAACTTCGCCATGGCCCGCTACAAGCTCAAGGCGCTGGGCAAGGACATCGTCCTTGCCTGAGCGGAGGGGCCACAAAAGAGGAGCAGGCGCTGACCGCCTGACGATTTGTGGCCAGTGGTGGACCTTAAGGCGACAAGCGGACAATGCAATGGAAAGGCGGCCTGAACTTCAGGCCGTTTTTGACATCATCTTGCGCTGATCTCCCAAACGATTTTGGCAAGTTAAAGCGGTCAGGGTAGAGAGTTGTGTCTGACCGGAAGCCGCTGCAGCCACCCTTTCCCTGCGCATCATGGGCTCTGCCCTGTGGCGCTACCACCGCTTTCCTATGAGCCAGCGGGATGTTCGGGAGGTGCTGTTTGAGCGCGCTGTCTTGGTCAGTTATCGGGAGTGGACGGCCACTGTGAGGTATTATATACTCCACCCCGCGTAACATCAATTTGTGTAGTAAGCATCAAACATGAGGGCGCCGGGAGTCATTCTGCGGAGCTTTTCATGCTTTCGGCGGCTCGTATCTTCGGTGGCAATGCATTAGCGAAACCAAGGAGAACCACGTGAGAAGACGTCTGTTTACCGGATTGATCACCCTGTCGCTGCTGGCCGCATGTTCCACAACCCCTCAAGTGCAGGATCCGCAGACGCCCGAAGCGCCGTCTCCAAGTGCCCAGGTTCCGGTAGATTCGCCTCCTGTTCTCACAACGCCTGCTGGCGATAGCAATGCCCCGTTGCTTGCCAAGACGAGCAAGTTGAGCAGCGCCCTGACCGCCTTAGCCAGTGGTGGCCTGAGTGCCCAGAGCACGGACCTGACGGCCAGCGGTAGTGACGTTCGCCCTCGTGGCAACCGCCTCGTCAGTGGGGACAGTACCGTCACGGTCGACGCCCTATCCACCGGGACGCCCGAGGAACTGCTCGCTACCCTCCAGTCTCTCGGCATGACATCAGGGTCCACCTACGCGGGCCTGGTGTCGGGCGTGCTTCCTGTTTCGGCCCTCCCAGCCGCCGCCGCTCTGCCGGAATTGCGCAGCATGCGCCTTGCGGTTGCCACCACCAACCAGCTGCACGGGCAGGCCTTCCAAACGCCTAGCCAGGGTCTGACCATCTCACAGGGTGATCAGGCCCAACGCAGCGATATCGCCCGTCAAAAGTACCGCGTGAGCGGAGCGGGCGTCACGGTGGGCGCCCTTTCCGACAGTTTCAACTGCGCGAAGAAGCCGCTGACCACCGCCCCTGATGACGTCAAGAATGGTGACCTCCCCGCAGGTGGTGTTCAGGTGGTCGCGGAACTCGATGCGCCCTCTTGCAGTGCCGGGGCGTCCGATGAGGGACGTGGCATGCTCCAGATCGTCCATGACGTGGCGCCTGCCTCCAAACTGTCGTTCGCCACCGCCTACAGCGGCCAAGCTGGCTTCGCGAACAACATCCTCAAGCTCGCAGATGCAGGCGCAGATGTGATTGTGGATGACGTCACCTACTTCTCCGAGCCGTACTTCCAGGATGGGGTGGTAGCGCAGGCCGTGGACAAGGTGGCCCGCCAGGGCGTGTCCTACTTCTCGTCGGCGGGCAACCAGGCCCGGCAGTCCTACGAGGGCGCCTTCCGGCCCAGCGGTCAGACCTTCAACGGTTGCGAACTGAATGACTTCGATCCGGGCAGCAAGGTCGATCCCCTGCAGAGCATCACCATCGCCCCGGGCGACGACGTGCTCATCTTCCTCCAGTGGGATCAGCCCTTCGCCTCTGTGTCCCGCGCTGGCCGGGGATCAGCCAGCGACGTGGATCTGCTGCTGTTCGACAGCAAGGGCAAGCTCCTGCCCACGGACGCCAAGGCCGGGCAATTCCCCGTGTCCACCGACGATAACGTTGGCGGCGATCCGGTGGAAGCCGTGCAGTACTTCAACACCACCAAGGCCCCGATCAAGGTCAACTTGGCGATGACCCTGTGCAGCGGCCCGGCCCCGAAGCTCCTGAAATGGATTGACTTCGATTACGGCACAGACATCGAGTACGACACCAAATCTCCTACCAGTATCGGTCACCACAATGCTGCTGGTGGCGCGGGCGTGGGCGCCGCGCGCTTCTACCGCACCCCTGCGTTCGGGCAGAACCCACCGTTGCTCGAAAGCTTCTCGTCCGCCGGTGGCGTTCCGATCCTCTTTGATCTGAACGGACGGCCGCTCAGTAGCCCGGATCTTCGTCAACAGCCGCGCTTCACGGCGCCAGACGGTGGGAACACCAGCTTCTTCGGACAGGTCACCTTCGGCGACGGGACGCCCGTTGACGGCGACGCTTTCCCCAACTTCTTCGGCACCAGTGCCGCCGCACCACACGCGGCCGGCGTCGCGGCCCTCATGCTCGACGGCGTCACGCAGTACGGTGGCGCCTCGCGGCCTGCCGACATCTACAAGGCGCTCGCCGCGAGTAGCGTGGACATGAAGACCCCTGGGTACGATGCTGACAGTGGGGCCGGACTGATCCAGGCTGACCAGGCGTTGGCGCGGATCCTCACCACGGCTCCGTAATCTGGAGGATTCTGGCAAGTGAACGAGGGGTAGAACGATGTTTTCGACAGGCAACCTGAACTTCAGGTGGTTATGTTGCCTTAACTAGTTCAGGGGGTTGTGGCAAGTTGTTGGGGTAGGGTGACGTGGTGTTGAGGGGTCAGAAGCTTCCTGGGTACCGGTTTCCCCTTGCTGTAATCCAAGGCTCGATCACCGCTTCTCCCTCAGCTACCGCGACATCGAAGAACTGCTGCTGGACCGGGGAGTCTGCGTGACCCGCGAATCCATCCGGACCTGGTGGATCAACTTCAGTGACCTCTTGGCCCAAGGTTTACGCCACAGGGAACCCCGTCGGGGTTCCCTGTGGCATTTGATTTGGACGTTACGGCACGTGGATGTTGGAGGCTTCACCCACTAATTGTGGCGAGCAGTCGACGAATACGGCGTCGTGCTGGACGTCTTCCTTCAGGAGCACCGGGAGACTGAGGCCGCCAGGGCGTTTTTCCACCGCTTGCTGGGGCAGGGGCGACGTGCCGGTGGTCATCCACACCGCTCTGGAGTTCCGGTGCCGCCCTTCGCGAACTTCCCGTGCTTCCACCCCGTGGAGCACGTTCAGGTGGTGTCGACCGCTCCCTACAACACCATCGTTGAGCACTCCCACCGTCCCACCCGGAGGCAGGCACGTCAGCAGCGAGGCTTCAGGTCACGAAAACGCGCACAGGGCTTCGTGGAGGTGCACGCCCGCGTCACGAATCTGTATCACCCTGCCCGTTCCACCGTTCCCGCTCTATGGCGTCGGCACCATCAACGAGCTGCCTTCAAGACCGGGCAAGAGACTGTGTGGCAGGCGGCCTGAAGTTCAGGCGGCCTGCCTTCGCATCCCCCTCTGCTTTGTGAGAGCCAACAACTTGCCACAACTCTTCAAATGGAAGTTCAGCATGAGCGGCACACAGGTGGACGCTGTGTTCGCTGTTCCTTACGCCACGTACCGATCCACCACGCGCTCGAAGGCCAGCTCGCACTCGCTGGCGTAGGCGGCCTCGGCCCGCCTGACCGCCTCATCCCGGTTCCTGGCCGCCTCGTCCCGCACCCTGGCTGCCGCCACCTGAAGGTCATGCAGCGCCTTGCGAAACGCCAGGTCAACGTCGTCCTTGAGGGCTGCCGTGACCAACAACTTCACGACGAGCTGCCCCGTCGCGGCGGTCACGGGCTTCACGGTGCCCCTGGTTCCCACCTGCTGCCGGGCGACTTTCAGGTACAGCCGGGCCACGGCGCGCTCGTCGAAGGCCATGGCGAACACCTCGGCTTCATCGTCCAGGTGCCCACGTCCCTCGTTCTCACGCCTGACCCGCTCGGCTTCTCGCTGCTCGCGTTTCCGGCGGTCCTCTGCCGCCTGCCGTTCACGATCACGGCGCTGCGCTTCGGCTCTCTTTCGCTCTGCCTCGGCCTGCTGGCGCTGTTCCTGACGTTGCCGGTGTTGCTCGGCCTTGCGGCGCTCCCCGGTCTCGGTCATGTACCCGGCACGGCAATAGGCCACCAGATCCTCGAAGATGGTGTGCGATGTGGGCCGCGACTCCACGCGGGACCCCTGACGCGATAGTGCGCGGTCCAGCCATGTCATCAGCTCCTGATCCCCAAGACCCACCCCCACATTGGAGCGGTCCAGCGAGTGAGCCTCGGCCAGCAGGCGCGTGTAGGCGCTGGTGCGCTCGACGGCCTTGAACACCCCCTGACTGAACAGCGGGCCTTGCAGTCGTCGCTTGCGCTCGGCCACGTCCAGATGCTGGAAGAGCAGCGACTCGAGATCGACGTTCGCCGTTCCCTGTCCCCCTCCTGCACCCGCCGCAGAGGCCGAGACCACCACCAGACCGATCTTGATCCGCAACAGCTCGGCGTCCCAGCGCCTGGGCAATGAGGCGTCGATGTCGCACAGCATCAGCCCATGCCGCTCGCTCAGGCGCGACAGCACCTGCACGCACTTGAGCTTCTCGCCTGCATGTCCCGTGGACACCCCCTGGCGGAACACCTTGACCGCCTTGTCGATGGCCTTCTGCCGATCTGTCGCCATGACCGTTATGCTCTCAGCCGCCGTCTCCAAGCACTGTTACTGCGTCCGCAGTTCAGCCTCTGCCGACATGAGCGCCGCGTTCACCTGCGCCACCCGCTCGAACACGGGGCCACTACGGAGCACGTCGTCCCCCAGGCCGCGCTTGTCCGTGCGAATCACCGTCTCCACGGTGTCGCCAAAGCCGATCACGAGCAGCCAGCGGGTCCCGCCCACCGTCACAGCCCACGTTGAGTTCACGAACTTTTCGGTGTCCACAGAAATCCACCAAGCTCCCAAATGCTGTTGCTCCAACCGTCCCTGCACCAGGGTGGGCAATGCAGCCATGGGAGAAGAGCCGCCTTAAGTCTGTGACGCCCTTTTAAAGGGTGGTGGCGACTGCTCAGTCGAACAGGGTGGGCAAGACCGTTGGTGCAGGAGCATCAGGCCAGGCGCCAATCTCGCGGAATGCCAGTCCCCTGGGGTGCGATTCAAGGCCGGCGCGGTGATGGACGGCGCCGCCAGGATGCTCCATACCGTGCCTATCCCCGACTTTTGTACGGTCGCGACGTCGCGCCCCAACTGGCTGACGCCGTCCTGGGTGGCACGGCCCCGCTTGGGTTCCACCACCACAGACCGTCCCTGGGCGTCACGCGCGTACAGGTCGATGCCACCGGAATCAATCAGCAACTCGCGGTCCAGCACGGTCAGTCCGGGTTCAATGAGTTCCGGGTGGCGGACCAGGGCGTCCTGCATTTGTTTCACCGAACCAGACAAGGTGAATGACGCCTCGTGCAGATCAAGTGCCAGGTGAGGATGCAGGAAGGTGACGTGCCGAGTTCCTCAGGACTCCGGCGTGACGCATGCAACACGCAGTGACCGTGTTCGACGCGGGCGGAGCGTTCGTCCGTGCGGGGGTGCCAGTTCATGGCTTGAGGCCGATGGGGGCGTGGATCTGGAGGCTGCCGCCGCGTTTGAGTAGCACGAGGGAGGCGCCGATTTCAGCAGTGCTGGTGGCGCGCCCCTGATAGGTGACTTCAGCGAGGCCAGCGATCTGGATCAGGCCATCGCGGGTGCGGGTATGGGTGGTGAGGTGGGTGGTCAGACCCCCTGGGTCCGGCGTGAGGAGTCGAGCGCGGATCATGCCTGCATGGTGTCATTGGAGGATGGGCAGGCTCCGGTGCAACGGTACCAAAGACCCATTTTATGCTCCAAACAGAACAAATCCCATCGACTTTTACCTGAAAGAAATTTTGAAGAGGTAGTTGCTGTCTATGACAGTCTTTTTCACGCTCGCTCCTAGGAAGCCCAGGAAGGGGCCTCTAAGCGTTTTCGAGAGTAGAGGAGGGGGGCGGCGCCAGAGAAGATGATAGTGAGATTGAAGCTAGGTCAGAGAAGCGCTCAGCCGTGAACAGGCGGACATGGCGCCCCGAGACTGTGCCCATCAGCGTGACCTCAGCAGGGCCACCTGAGGGTCCATGTCCTGGACAGCTCCATTGAGGCCCTGGCCCAATGGAAGCCCCAGTGCCCGACCAGTCAGCTGATGCAACAGTAATCCGCCTGTGAATTGCACCGTCTTGGGGCCCATGGGCACCTCGCAGAGCGTGTCCGGTCGCTGGAGGATTTGGTGATAAAAGCTCGGGAGCAGCTCAGGCAGATCGTGGCGGCACCTGCTGGGGTCAGCGCAGGGTGCTGCGACTGGCCTCGGTCGGGAGCGTGGGGATGATTGGGCTGGCCAGGTGATGACTGCCATCCAGGTTCAGGTGGCTAGCGCTCTACAGTTGGGTCATGGGCGGTGGAGTTGCCGGTCTGCTCAGCTTGTTCGAGTGGATGACGCTAATGCTGTTTAGTGTTAAAAATGAGGGTTTTGCTGTCTTCGAGCAGACATCGCGTACTGCGACTATCTCGCCCTGAGTCATTCAGGCCAAGCGGTACACACCAGACTTGGCTGAGGAGGTGGATCCCCGCAAGACGTGAAACGTCTTGCCCCGTCGCTGGGTTGTGGAGCGGACCTTCGCCTGGCTGGGAAAGTGTCGCCGTCTGTCGAAGGATTACGAGGCGTTGCCGGAGACCACAGAAATGTTCGTCCATCTGGCCATGATTCGATTGATGCTCCGGAGGTTGGCTCGCGTTCCACCCTGATTCACTGTCCTGGTAGTTGGTCCCAGAAACCGACGCTCCTCTGGTTCAAGCCACGACAAGTTGCTGCTGAAGAGATAGCGCCGTTTTAGGGTCTGTGCGTGCTTTCAGTAACGCTTTGGTCCAACGTGGCGAATGTACTGTGGGGTAGCCTGCAGCAGAATGCTCCTATCCCAAGAAGAGATTTCCTTTTTCAAGGATCCTGAAAGCTGGCAGTACGGCCCAACGTATGACCTCGTGTTCCAATTTGATGGAGAAGTTAAGCAAGAAGCAGTTTTCAGCTTAATGCTCAAACATTTTGGAGCAGAAAGGTGGGTGCTTAAGAGTGATTCTCGCTCGCTGTTGGTGGTTAACAAGCCAGAGATTGTTAGTCAGCCATTAGGTTTTTTGTACTACTCGTACTCTGGGGCGATCACGGAAGGAGCGGGTGATAAAACACATCATCTCGTGATGTATCCACGCCAGTTCGAGAAGCTCTGCGGAGGCTTCCCGCATTTTTGGGGGAAGCCTCCGCTAAGAAAGCTCGAGTCCCTAGAACTGCATAGACTGTATTTTTTGATTATTGGACTATTAGATAAATCTTTAGGCCTAAGAAGTGCTTGTTTATGCGATGAAACACATGGGACTTACTTAAAGCCGGGATGTCTTTTGCTACTCACTGAGACTGCAGAATTTCTTGGATTGACGGGTGATCGGGACGATCAAGACTTTGATGACACCTGGAGGTCATTTGCTATCGAAGGGGCTGAATCTTTGATCAGTCCCCTATGATACATAATTATCTGGCGAATTTTAACTGAACCAGAATGTTCCGTAGACTCTGCGGAAGATGTAATCCGAACTGATTCAAGAACTGCACTGGGGCGAAATAAGTTTTCGAAGATGAAGCATGGATTTAAGAGCGCTTCAATTCGTTTATACACGCGCTTTAGGACGCGGCCCTGAGTACTGAGGAAGTAGCGTCTGCAGTGAGGCGGGGGGCTTGGCTTCAACTGGTTTTGAATCAGACCTGCCCGCTCCATGACTACCAGACGGGCGTACAGCCTGCCAACGCTGATGGCGTACGCCTGTGAGAGTGAGTACGCATGCTGATAACCGGTGTAGAGGGCGTGCAGGTTGCGTACTCACTCTGGAAATGTCCTGAATCGGATTCGTCGAATGAGACGGGCAGACATCGGAGACTTCCAGGAAGGGCCCCTCCTCGGCGGAGTGGCCAGGGGGAAGGGGTGGGACTAGGTTCTGTTGACAAAATGCGCTGAACTGCGGATGGCTGAGTCCACCGCGCTCGCTACAGTCGAGCCATGGAAGAGTTTGGACGCTACCTCAACGTTATCGACGTCGAAGCAACTTGCTGGGAGACTGCCCCTCCCATTGGGCAGGCCAGCGAAATCATCGAAATCGGGTTGTGCGTCATCGACGCCTTCACTTTCGAACGTGTCGAACGCCACCGCCTCCTGGTACGCCCGCAACGCTCCACTATCAGCGCCTTCTGTACGCAACTCACCGGGTTGCAGGCGCACGATGTGGATGATGGCCTGACCTTCCGAGATGTGTGTTTGGCCCTCGAACGCCAGCACCGAGCCTCGTCGCGTTCCTGGGCGAGTTGGGGTGACTACGACCGCAAGCAGTTCGAGCGTCAGTGCCGTGTGGAGCGCGTTCCGTACCCATTCTCATCACGCCACACCAACGTCAAGACGGCGTTCTCAAAGGCGTTTGAGCTGAACAAAAAACTGGGCATGCACGAGGCGCTTGAGCACGCCAGCCTCCCGCTGGAAGGACGGCATCACCGTGGGGATGACGACGCGTGGAATATCGGCTCGCTCGTCGTGCTGCTGTTCCAACACGGCGCATGGCCTACTTGAGTGGACGCAGCCACTCCAACACGCAGGCAAACGTCACCCACGCGCCTTAGGACAGCGCCAATTTGTCGTAGCGCGTGGCCACCCGACGATGGCGTTTCAGACGCGCCATGAGTCGCTCGACCCGGTTGCGCTCGCGATAGACAATCTTACTGAATGCTGGGCTGGTCGGCTGATCCTTTCGCGTGGGAATCACGGCACAGATACCTCGCGCCTGAAGCAAACGGCGCAACGAGGGAGAGCTGTAGCCTTTGTCACCAACGAGTTGCTCTGGTCGAGACCGTGGTCGCCCCCGACCGACACATTTCATACGCCCGAGATCGACGAGCGCTTGGAGGTCCTGCGATTCGTGCCGTTCGCTGCTGGAGAGCACGAAGGCCAGAGGACGGCCTTGTCCCTCGGCGCGCAGATGAATCTTGGTGCTGAATCCACCACGGGAATAGCCCAGTGCTTATCCATCCTGCCCACCACGGGCACCGGCCGCGCACGGATGAGCCCGAACGACGGTCGCGTCGACGAAGTGCGTCTTGCAAACGAGTACGCTGCGGAGGTCAGCGTCACGTTGGAGATGATGCGGGAGACGGCCCAGAGGCCTGAACGGGTCCAGCGGCGGAAGCGCATGTAGAGGCTGTTTGCCGTAGCGCTCGGGTACATCTCGCCATGGGGCACCCGAGCGCAGGACCCAGAAGATCCCGTTCAGGACCCGACGGTGGTCGTGCGAAGGGCGGCCGAGGGGTGAGCGCTGAGACGGCAGGAGGGGCGCAAGGACGGCCTACTGGTCATCGCTAAGGTCGGAGCGGCACAGCCAGATAGACTACCGCCGACCTTCGTCAACAGAACCTGAAGTTCCTCGAAGCGGATGACGCCCAGCACATCGTCCATGAAGGTGGTCAGTGAAACGGTCGGAGTGAGCAGGTGCGAGCGTTCACCATATCCGGTCAGGGTGGGTATAAATACGTCATGTCCCAGGCGGCGCAGTGCTCCAGCTACCGCGCGCCAGACTCAGCCGCTGGACCATCCCCCATGCAGAAGCACAAATGTCGCCATCCTCATCCTCCGTGGTGGTCGGAATTCACGAGCAGCGCGGCCAGCGGTTCACCGCTGGGCCTGATCAGAGCGTACTCCTGCCAACCAGGAGTGCGGAAGGTGCTGCCTCCCAGCCGCCAACGCATGCACCATTCTGGCTGTACGCATTGGTGCTCAGGGCGCTTGTGACCGAGCAGGCTGTTGGAGGCTTCCCATACAGCCTTTTATTTTGAAAAACTGTCGGCTCCGGAGCGCTCAGCGAGGCGCATGGTGACTTCGAGCCAGCGGGAAGAGCCTGTCGGGCCATAAGAAAAGCAGCCCGGGGGCCGCTTTGATTTCTCCAAGATAGAGCAGTATTCAGCTCCTGTCAAATTCATGCATTGAGTGGTGGAGGCGGGCGTGTCGGCCAAGGGTAGGAACTGACGGCAACAACGTATCTTTTTCTGCTGTGGCTGTGATCTTTTGAAACACGACCCGGCCGACGGCGCCTGCGTCATTTGAGACGCGAAACCTCCCAGCGCGAGAGTTCGAACGATGACCAGCTCTCTCCGTCTGTACTGAAGAAGGTTATTTGGCGACCATTCTGAAAATTGAGGGACAGAGAAGGAGCATGGTGGCGTACACCGTAAGACCACCCACTCAGCGTTTCACCGCCGAGCTCTAATTCTTCGCCAAGGTCGCGCAGGGGGAAGGACACCTCGTCTTCTGGGATGTCCCAGGCTTCAGGCGCTTGGTCCCAACGCTGCATGTAGAGCATGGGCCCATCGATCATCATCCGCCACCATTGACCTTCCACCAGGGCGAAGACTTGGTGGGGGAAGGTCTCCTGATGCTGAGAATGGAATGCCTGCCCGATCAACTGTTCGAGTACCTT
Source organism: Deinococcus humi (assembly GCF_014201875.1). NCBI lineage: Bacteria > Thermotogati > Deinococcota > Deinococci > Deinococcales > Deinococcaceae > Deinococcus > Deinococcus humi. Next base: position 201,411 of record NZ_JACHFL010000006.1, read on the forward strand.
CTCTGTGAAGAGCGGCTCACCGCCTCGGAAGATCAGATCGTAGTCGTACGGGCCCATACTTCAGTTTGGCGCAGAAGAACCTGCACTCACGCTTACCCTTGGCCCACACGCCGTAGTGCCGTGCCCCGGATGCTGGCCTTGAATGAGTGGAACTTCGTCACTGCCTGCGTTGAATTGCGATCACACGGGTTTCGCTGGTGGCCTAATCGATGCCAGGGACGTTGCCGTCAACTCGGTTCCCGCCTCGAGCAATGCCAAGACGTCCGCTTGTCTGTGCAACTCCGTCTGCATCAAAGGATGGGTCCGGATCTTCTCTTCCAATCCTGGATCCTGTGGGTGCATGTTCTGTGACTCCTGCGCGAGGAGATCTGAGCGGGCCATCGCTTGATACCCCGCGTTTGAGGCGTCCTCCGCACTGCTCGACGCCGCGGCGTCCGTCGCACACACCAGAACCACGGCCGCATCAAGTGCAGCCGAAGTGAAGGGCGAATCGAAATCATCATGGTCCGGAACCAGCTCGTCCCATTGCTCCTGGACAGCGCGCAGCTCCTGCACATCAAGCGCCGCGTCTCCTGCGGCGACGCTCCATAAGCGCTCGGCCCACTGGTGCATCTGCTCGTGATTCCCCCAGCCCGTGTCCGCGACAAACGCGCGCTAATGCGGTTCAACGGCGAAATAACACGAAACAGCGAAGACGAGACGCTGTCGTGGGTTCAATGCATCCAGGCGTCGTTTCAGTGCGTCGTGATCGAATTCAGGCAGCATGTCCGTCACCTATAGCATCTGCTAAGGCCCGGGGGAGCAAGGCGGAGTGAACAAGGTCCTGTGAGAGCTTGCACGCGAAGGCAGTTACCCTGTTGGCATGTCCGTGCCCCGTACGTCTTCGCGAGACGCACGTCTTGAGCGAGATCTGCGACTGCTGTTAAACGCGAACCACTCGTTGGAGGCTGCCATTCAAACGTTGTGGAGTAGGGGCGAGTGGGGAATGATGACCTTAGCGGCCTCTGTTGCGGCAGTGTGTGATCTCTGTGGACGTGAGGCTAAACGAGTGGTCGTCAAGGCGACGTTCGATCGTCCCCGTCCTCTCCCTATGCTCCGCGAGGGTCCATGACCCCATACGGCGTTAGTCCTTCCAGTGCTGGCCATACGTGTGTGCGTGAGGGTGAGGCGAGCAATGCCCCCACCGCATCCCGTCCCTCACTTCTCCCCTGCAACCTCCTGTCCTGGCCGCATCGCGCGTAACCCGTTTGCAAACCATCCATTTCCAGACTTCGATTGTCCGGCCGCCTCCAGGGCGTGTGCCAATGGATCTTCGAGGAAGAGGTCAGCGCGGATTGAAGCTTCGGGGTGCAAAGTGGTCATCCACGGCTTCGAAGGCGCACCCACTCAGACCACGTGTCTCAATCGCTTCTTTGACGCTCGGTGTAACGAAAATCAGATTGGCGTGGGTAGCTGGCCGGAATATCGATGGGGCGTCAGCGGCAAACCGCTGGGACATTGGTAGCAGTTGCATCACGCCATGGGCATCAGGAACGCGCCGCGCTACTGGTGACTGAACCTCCAGAAGGTGAAAGAGTGCGTAGCGTTTGCTTGCTTCCTTGCCCGCTCGGTCCAGCAGTGTCACGGGGAAGATTTCAAACCGCACGTCAAACGCTGCGAGCACGTCAATCAAGGCCTCTGAGTACAGGCTTTTGATGTCACCCGTCGGGAGCAGATCCACCCCGACGCATTGCGTGTTGAGCTGGTACGTGGGGTGGGGTGGGATGAGGCTGATTGGAGCATCATCGAACCAATGTGGTGCAGTAGTGACAGGCCCATCGACAGGTTGAGCGTGGACGTAGGTCTGGTTTTTCGAGACGAACTGCTGTTTGAACATGTAGAGCATGCTGTAGGCTCCCTGCGTGCCACCACTGTAAAGGAGCAGCTTGTGATGGTGATACCTCCCCCAGGCGCCTTTCGCATGTGCCCCAAGGTCAGAAGAGCTGTTCGCACCACGGGAGCGCGTTTAAGTGCGTGACTGGCGATGGCGGTCATGTGGCCTGATTGATTTATCTCGTTAGTTCGCCCCGATTACCAGTTGACCAAGGGGCTAGACCACTGAGGGACGGCGCAGGTCGATCACATCCACCTGCTGCTCCTCGAACAAGGCATACAGCGCATCAAGTCCTTCCCGCTCCATCATGTTCACTTCGCCCTCCGACAAGAAAAAGCCCATCCGCACCTTCCCGATGCTCTCTGACTTCGGCAGGGCGAGATGCGCGAACGCATCCGGGAACAGGTACGGTTCGGCGAATGCGAAAGCCACCTTCCCGTAGCGCTCAGCGAACACTGGCACGCTTCGCTGCACGTTATGCAGAAAGCTCACCTCCGGAACCGTCACGCGGAGATAGAGCAGGAACGTCAGGGACGCCATTACCGTATCCGCCACGACGTCGTCCAGCTCGGACACAGGGACGACGATCTCCACCGCCTCGCCCAACACGGCCTGGAAGTGCGTGAGTCCAAGCGACGTGAGGACGTGGGTGTCCTTCATGGCACCCGCAAAGTCCAGCAATTGAACGGTGAACCCATCATGTTCAAAACGTGCGTAGAAGTCCGGTGCGAAGCTCCCCAGGTAGCCTTCGTAGTGGTCAAGGTAGGCTTCGCCAAGGTTCACGCATCCCGTTATATATGGCAGCTGGTGGTCTGAGTCAGATAAACGTCGACAGTTTTATACTGACCTTGATGACCAGGTTTTGACTCCTGGCCGACAGCCATGATCAGCCAACAGAGATGATGACCCCAGTGTTGAGCTGCACAGCGGCGGAAACCGCTTCATGCACCGCAGGAAGAGCCGCCCGGTCGGGATCCAATGTCAGTCGCTCTGCTGAACTGGCCCTTTCCAGCATCTGCCAAAGCTGAAGGGCCTCCTCAGCCGTCCAGTACGACAGGCGGTTCGGATCGTCCCACGTCAATCGTGCTTCACGGACAGGCCCACCATCAATGGGTCGTCCAGTGGCCAAAAAGGTGAGGAGGTCGCTGGCATCCGCATTCCCCGCAAGATGCAGCGCCTTCTCCAGGGCCTCGAACCACCTGTAGCTCAACAGCGTATCCGACGCAGGTGTAAGCTCCGCACTCGCATTGATCGCCGTGAAATGGCCGTAGTACCACGTCAGGATTTCACTGACCAGGTCTGGCGATTGGGCGTCTGCCATGTCCAGGCCAGCTTGTCCTTCCCTAACTTTTCGCTGAAAACCCTCTGGCTGGTGATGAGATGGCGGGCGATTTCGACGCTTGGTATGTGCCAGCCGTGCGAGACGGTGATTTGGAAGGCTGGCCAGGAGAACAATGCCAGGCCTTGGAGATGCTTGACCATCTCCTAGCCGAGACGACGGGGCTCCAGGATATGGAGCTCTGGACGTCCGAAGCCCTGATGTCAGATTCCTGGTGGGCTAAAGCACGCCGAGGATTTTCATGGCATGGTGCAGCTTGGGACGATGTTGATCCTGTTACGTCGGCTGTCTTGACTCGCTCCCCATCACCTCGCTCCACACGCGCTTTGCAAGCGCACCAAGGTCGAAGGGGCGGGTTTTGTCCTGTGCGGTGCTTTGAGGTTCATCAAAGTGGCACCAGTCTTCCAACGATTGCCGATGCAGTGCAAAGTCTCGGACGAGGGTCCGGTGAAGGGCAGTCTTCAGCTGTTGGTCCCCATCGCCATGCTCGCCCAGATGGAAGTCGTACGAGATCAAAATCAGTTCCATCAGCGCAGATCGCTCATGACCGGACCAAGACTGTGCTTCATAGACAGCCAGAAATTCTTTCACCCGTTGAGCGTCAGCCACGCTCACGTACCAATCCCAGTCAGCAGGAGCTTCTGGAAGGCCCAAAGAGCTCGTCAATCGAATTCTCGTGGCCTCTGAGATGGGATTCATGCGGTCAGTATCTATCTCTGACGGTCCCGCGGACTCCGATTTTGTTATCGGGATAGCTTCTAGTGGACCGTCAACTTTGGTCTATCAGCTTGAGAAAAGCCTTGTCCCGATGGTTTCGGCAGGGCAGGCTGACGAGTGACCCGCATGCTGACCCTCTTTTGAGTACAGCGCGTCACTTCAGGTGCAGCTTCTCAGTACGATGGGCCGATGCACGTCATCACGCATGAAAATTCTGACGAAGCACGCCAGGCTCTTCGGGACATCCTCTTCCTCTACGTGGATCTCGCCGAAAGTTACAACGGGTTCGGTCATGGCATGGATAGAGGCACCTTTGATCCATTCCGCTTTCTCGATGCGGAAGCTGAAGAGCCGGCCAACCCTCCGGTCAACCTTACCTTACTCCGCCAAGGTTCAGCTGTGGCACTGCTGTGCGGCTTATATGATCTTTGGAACGAAGCGGAAGATGTCAACATTGACCATCCCTGGGTCGAGCGTCTTCGCAGTGCTTTGGCTCAATGGCGCTTTGCTGCTTGTCCTGATATTGCACAGGTCATGGTCGAAACATTTGAACGGTACTCTCGATTTGATGATCCTTGGCTAGGTGAACAGGTCCAACCGCTGTACGAGAAGTACGTTGCGGCTTACTTCATCCGACTGGCCACAGGTCAGGCCGCGGGATGAACCAGTCCACTCACTAACCCATGCAGAAGTCCGCAGCGTAACGTGTGCTGATTTCCTACGAGGCAGACGCGCCTCCAAGAGATAAGGAACTCCGTTTAGGGCTTACATCGGCCTACACTCCACAACTCTGACTAAAGCCAGAAGACCTAATATATTTGAATGAAAGATAAGGGGTTTTCAGTGGCGGGGTTAGTTAGCGTGCTCGTCCTGACGGCTTGTGGTGATCGTGCTGAGGATCTGGGCTGGCTCCCACCTCCCACGCCTAACGGCTGCGCTATCCATCTTTTTGCTGCTCCGGCGTTCCAGCAAAATGCTGCCAACGATATTATCGAGGGCGCTGGTAAGTTCTCTAATCTTAAGACACTGCCTGGGGCAACGAAGAATTGGACAGATCAAGTTAAGAGTATTTTAATCGGAAGAAAAGCGATTATACAAACATGGGAAATGGAAAACTTTCAAGGCGCAACTAACATTTACAAAGAGAGTGAATTTGCACCTGATGTTAGTACATTCAATTCAATGCAGGTTGATTGTTTTAACTAAGCATTTGATCAACGAGAAGCCTGAGGCGTTTTCTGAATGCCTTCTAATGGGACGTCAACTTTGGTCTGTCAGGGGTGGGACAACTAGTCTCCCCACCCAAGGCGTGAGGGAAGGCCACTAACTTGGGCATGGCACCCGTCATCACCCAGGCTGCGGGTCCTGTCACCCACAGGGCTTCTCAGGTCTTCACGACACCCAGTTGGACGTCAGGACGCCCTCAGGCGACAGGGAATAGCCTCGGCCGTATTTTGGTCCAAAGAAATAATCCATCTGCAGACCTCCGTCTGGCTCGAGCACGTACTGACCCCACCCCACTTCGTACACCTGTCGTTGTGGCTCAAGCAGTGCCATTGAAGGCACGAAGAGGCCTGCTGGACCCGTTGCATCCCAGAGCCGCGTGATGTGGAGCGCGCAGTAGCGACGCCAGTCCAGCAACGACTTCTCCTCAATCCCTACAAGCTGCAGGACGAAGGCCCGGTCAACGTTGGTGACCGGCTTGGGAAGAACACCGTCAGCACGCGACGTGGATTCCGTGAGCCACATGCTGTCCGGACGCAGGTCTTTATAGGTAAACCAGTCGCGGTACAGCAGCTGAAGCGCTCTGGGATCTGGCTGGTCCGGCCGTCGTCTCACGGCGCTGACCATCAATGGCCCCCTGCAGATGGGCAGGGCCGGTGGTACGCCAAGGCACGTTGACAGTCATTTAAGGGGCAGTAGACCGAGGAAGAGGCGTCCGAGTCGAGGGCCAGCATGCGGGTGACTTGCCAGTCTGCCCTGCTGAAACCATTGGGACGTTGAAACTCGAGGCTGATGCCAATGTCTTCCACACGACGAGTTTAGAAGGCTTTTCCCAAACTGACAGACCAAAGTGGACAGTCCACTAGCAGGACTTTGTTACTTCTTGTCGTATCGCCACTTTTTTAGCTCTTCGATGCGCTTTTCCATCCGTTTGAGGATGGCTATAGATTCATCTTCGTAGGGGTCCTTGATGCCCCCTTCCTCCGCAGGCATCAGCACGCCGAAATTCCACAACAGCTGACCGAACTGCTGGTTGGGCTCAGCTTCCACGGCTTCGAGCAGACGTTCCAAAATGGCAAGGTTGGCTTCCTGACGGCTCATCAACACTGGGTCAGTGTCCCATGTCAGTAGCACGAGACAAGTTCTGACAAAGTCCTGTTTGGGCGTGTCGGCTGAAGGTGGGGATAGCCCTATTCCTCTGAGAAATGATGTTCTCGACTCCACGACTCGATGCCTGTGAGTGTCTCGTCAAAAACGACATCTCTGAAGAGAACACCTGACCAACGTGACTGACCATCAAAGCAGACCCAAACGCTGTTGTTGCACAGACGCAAGACATGGTTATGATTCGCTACACCATCCACGAACTCAAATTCCAGGAGGGCGTACTGGTCATCGAAGACCAGACGGCAGCGGTCAACGTCTGTCACAGTGACGGTGATGTCTTCGTGCTTGATGTCTTGAGGGAGATGCCGCGTCGGCGTGAGGTCATGACGTTCGCCGAACAGATGCTCGATGGCGACCACCTGGCCCTCGGGCCGAAGGTTAACCAAAGTTGCTGGCCGCAACGCACCAATCTGGAAGAGGTGGTCCCCTTCTTTGTGGTCCACAGAGGCCAAGACATCAAGACGAGGGATTGAGGGTGCGATGAAGGCGCGGTAACGTCCATCCATCGGCCAGCGCAGCTCTGTCATTGCCCCCATTCTCCGGTAAGCGTAAGCCTTGACCGTTGCCCACACCAAACGCTCTAAGCCATTTGAGGCAGGGCGAGCCGATCATTGCTCACCTACAGTGTTGGCGTGAACGACGCGAACCCGAATTCGAGACGACGGGTCCGCACGTTCAAGCGGGCGATTGCCGACATTTCTATTGTTGGTCGAGTGGCCATCGGTGCTGTTTCCTTACAGCGTTACTGCGTGGCACGCGGCATTCAGCACTATGAAGTCGATCGTCTGATTGAGTACTGCTTTGAGTTCACGACGATAACCGACCCTATTGTTTGGGCGAACCTGACCCCTCCACTCGCGTCTTCATGCGTCGAGTTACCTGACGATCTGGCGCACTCAATCGGCAAGGATCACGTTGAGGAGTTCAATACGCTACGGCGGGAAGTGATGAGCATTGCGTATTGCGATTTTTTTGCTGGCGTGAGTGACGCCTCGCGACGTCACCTCCTTGCGGTATTCCAGATTCTGATACACGCAGGAGTGCCCTTGCCAGACGTAGAAGCCTTCAAAGTGAGCGCCTTTGCTGAGAGAGGGGGGTGGGGAAACCCTGTCTCTCCTGACACCCTTTCGAGTTGGCGTTCACTCGCTTGAAACGGCTGTAGTTCAGCTCCCAGTGTGTTTATGGGATGGTTTCTGGTAAGACTTTGTTACTTTCCTGTGCCGTCTGACATTGAGAGGGTTTCAGCTGCCAAAGCCACTTAACCTCACCAGCATCGTGAGCGCTGTCGACCGCGCAAGACACTGCATGAATGCCTTCTGCCACCCACCAGGCGTGCAATCATCGCCGCATGGTCCGAGTCACCCTGCTGGAAGTCGAGACACCCGTCGTCCTCGACGAGTCCGGCCCACCTGTCACTGCCAACGACATTGCCGCGTTCGAAGCCCTGCTGGGCCGCGCCCTGCCTGCGGACTACCGCGCCTTCCTCCTGGCCTACAACGGCGGCTTTCCCAGGGTGACTCTGGGCACCAGCGAGGACGGCAAAGAGTTCATGCTGAGTTGGTTTCTCGAACTCCACCCAGACGCCATGGACGAGCCTTACACCAGCCGTCTCTGCACGCCTGCACGCCGCGAAGCGGATTACGGCTGGGGCCTGCCGGACGACGCGCTGGTGTTCGCCGAGGATCCGGGCGGGAACCTGTACACCCTCAGCCTGGATGACGCAGAGCATACGGTGCGGTTCATCGATCATGAAGTCGATGACCCCTTCGACTCGCATCGGGTGCTGGCACACGGGTTCACGGCGTTTCTGCAATTGATCCGCTCGGTCAACGCTCAGGCGGCGTTGGACGCCGAACAGCAGGACCAGGAACGCGAGTCCCTGGCCCGTGGCCCATTCCCGGCCGCGGTGGAAGCGCAATTGCAGCGTGCCGAAGCGCTCCTGCCAGAGGTGCGGGCGGCAGTGCGGCGCGCTGGGCTGGCGGTCTTCGACGAGAAGAGCCATTTCTCGCTGCATGCCGACCCGCACTCCCGCCATGTCTTTGACGTGATGCTGTGGCTGCACGAGACGGCTACGGGCCCGTGCGTCACCCGAGCGGACATGCATCAGGTCCTCCAGGGATGGGTCCGTGACAGGCCGGGCGGGTTTGGACTGAAAGGGTACGGGCCCGACTTCCTGGATGACTGGTGGACGGCACGATTTGACGAGGGCGCCTTGGAGGGCGAGCCTAAAGGCACAGCAACCTTCACGCCGGCGGCACGGGCCGCCCTGTTGGCTGCACTGCGCCCCCGACTGGCGTGAGGTGTGACCCATTGAGCAATGCCGTAGCTTGAAGAGCAGCCTGCAAAAGGCAAAAAGAAGCGGCAGAGTCCAGCTAGTGGCACCCCTGAACAAATTCTGTGGCGGTGTCTTGACGGAGCCTCAGTTTAAGGGCGGAACAGCGGTACTTCAGGTTGCGTCTCCCTACCTGAAGACTCGACATACGATGAGCGAGCGATGACCCTCGGCACCCAGCCCCCATTTGTCTTTGATCAACAGCAGCGCAACACTCTCAAGGTGTCGGATCTTGCGGCCTACGTTCAGCAGTCTGCGCGTGACCGGATCGGATGGATTCACGTGAGGCAGGTCTGGCTTCCCGACTGGCAACCTGAAAAATGGGCCTACGAAGTCCAACGGATCGAAGTGACGTTCCAGTCGTATGAGACGTGGAAGCGACGCGAAGCCGAGCAAAGTGTTGAGCCCTGGGAAGTGCTGATGCTCACGCAGTATTCGGTCTTCGTGACGGATCATCTGCCCACCGTCGAAGCATTCTTCTCGCGATTTGTCGAGAAGCCCGAATACGTCCGACATCCAGATCGCGTTGACTGTCCGCATGAATACGCGGACGAAGAGTTGTCAGATGAGTTGCCTGCGCGGTGGAGTCTGGTCCGCCGTGCCTGGGTGAGTTATCTCCTGTATCTCCAGGTTCAGGAGGCCACGGTGTACTGGGATGCGCCAGCGGAACGGCTTCAGGGCCAGATCACTGAAGTGGGCTTCAACAGTTTTGTTTTAACAACTGACCAGGGCGCACAGCACCTCTGGTTTTCAGATCGGTTTGGAACTCACATCTATTCCATTGAAGAGGACGGGTACGTCGGGAATCTCTGGCGGGAACCCAGTGCGCGCGTAGCACTCCACGCTGAAGATTTGCCTGTGTGGGACGATGTCCTGGCCTGCTGGATTTCTCTTTCCGAAACTGACTCTGGCGATGGGTGAAGGCATGAAGGAGACCTCTTCAACACTGGTGCGCCCTATCGACTGCTTCACCTACCTCAAGTTGTTGCCCTCAGCGGTTCTGGCAAGATAACCGCAGTACGCTGATCGTCCGTGACTGACCGTAAGCCCCACCGTCACCGCCCTCCCGCTGAGCATCATCGGTCACGCCCTGTGGCTGTATCACCACTTTCCTCTCAGCGAGCGCGATGTCCAAGAATTGATGCACGTGCGCGGCATTGTCGTCAGCCATGAAACGCTACGGCAGCGGAACATGGGGTTCGCACCACTCCTCACCGATGGGCTACGTCACCGAGAGGGGACGCCGGGGTTCGGGGTGGTTCCTGGACGAGATGTGCACTGAGATCGGTGGCCGGAAACACTGGTTGTGGCGGGCCGTCGATAGGACTGGCGCAGTGCTTGATCTCCTGTTGCAACCTCACCGGGACACGCAGGCGGCCAAGTCCTTTTTCGAAAGGCTCTTGGTGAACCACGACGTTCCAGACGTCATTCACACCGACAAGCTTTGGAGTGACGGGGCGGCCATTCGAGCGCTTCCGGTGCTCCATGCGGTGGAGCACCTCCAGGTCCGTTCCTCTGCGCGCTGCAACAACCGCATTGAACAGTCCCACCGCAGGGCCCGGAAACAGAAGCGAAGTCAGTTGGGCTTCAAGAAATCACGACGGGCACAAGAATTTCTGGCCCTGCAGACCCGCATTTTGAACCTTCACCAGCACACCCGAACCACTGTCCCCGCGCTCAATCGAAGGACCCATCCATCGCAGGCCCACCGGGCCTGGCAACGCGCCTTTGTTGCGGCAGTCTGAGATTCAGATCGCTGCTGGAAAGATTTGGCCTACTCAAGGTTAAGTTGCCAGAACCAAGTTGCAATAGACCTGCTTGGTAACTACCTCATTCCTGCCGCACTCAATCTGACGAGCGCCGCTTTGCCGCACTCGAATGAATTGAGCAGGGTAACTACCAAATGAGCCTCACCTTGCTTCGAGAATTAAGATGGCGTCGCTTATAAGCGCAGCATCGTCGGGGTCGGTTTCAGCGTGAAATGCACTTTCCAGTCTCGCTCTGATGTCCACCACCTACGGCGCTCGCGAGTAGCCGTGCTGCTGCCCAGTCCACCCGCTGCAGGGTGGCGGAGCGGACGTTCGCATGGCTCGGCAAATGCCGTCGGTTGTCCAAGGACTACGAGGCTCTTCCAGAAACCATTGAGATGCTGGTGCATCTGGCCATGATCCGGTTGATACTCCGTCGGTTGGCACGCGACTCTCCCACCTCATCTTGGCCTTGAAATCCCGATCTCTTCGCTGGTCTATATCCGCTCTCCAGGGACCCGCAGGTGGCGCAGGAACTGGCCGGTGTCCTGCGCAAGGCCAGTTGTGCCAAGATCATCGGCTCATATCCGCGCGCTGGATACGGTGGGCTGAATCCAAAGCAGGAGGGCGGCCCCAGCGGCCGCCCTGTTCTCAAATCCCGAATTCAGGTGCGGGTCGCATCCGTCCGGGCCACGCCCCAGCCGAAATAAGCGGCGATCAGGGCGGTCCCGAAGTGCAGCCAGACATCATTACCGTGAAGGGGTGCCAGGCCGAACATGGTGTTCAGTCCGGGAATCAGGCCCATAACCCCCAGCAGGGCGTAGAGCACCGCCAGGCCACGGGCGAATCCAACCGAGGCGTCCAGGCTTCGGGCTGCCGACAGACCCCATAGGCCAATGGCCAGGTGGACCAGGTTATGCACCAGATTGACGGGGAACAGCCCCAGCAGACGCCCATGGAAGGCGTCCACAGCCAGGTCCGGGCCGGTGGGCGGCGACAGAAGTCCTGGAATAAAGCCAACTAGGCCCACAAGAAGGTAAATGATGCCGGCGATACGCGCGAATTGTCTGACCATCCTGTCCTCCAAGTTCGGACAGAGCAGGTGCGACTTCCATCTGAAGGGCACCGATGCTCTGACAAATCCATTGAGCCATGCCGCCCGGAGCGCTGTTCATAGACAGGACTTAGTTTTTCTTGAGGCGCTGAGGAAACCGCTACAGCAGCTCGACGGGTTGCGCCCGGACCACCAGAGCCTCCTGCCGAAATGCGGTGCGCAACTCTTCCCGGTAGGCCGCCCACCAGGATCGGTCCAGCTCCTCAGCCATGACCTCATAGACGACCAAATCGTCTCGAACGGTCTGCTCGCCCTCTTTCCACAGGCCAGCGGCGGGCGCACGGCTGTAGGTTGTCAGGCCACCAAAGTGCTGTGCCAGAAGCTGCCGGACCGGAGCGTACAGATCAGGCCCGAAGGGATGGCCCTCATTGTCATAGAGGGGAAGCAGGAGCTGGACTAGGTACATACTCAAAGGTCCCACAGTACGATGAAACACGCGTCTACGAGCGCTTTAAGCTGTTCACATACGCACTTTAGAACGGTCCAGCCTCCCAGGCGGCCAACCACGTTGATGCCCGCATGCCCCGTGAACGGTTCCCGTCAGGAATGAAGCTCTAGCAGGGCTCCCTCGCGTTCAGAGGGCCCCCGGGACCTCTTGGGGAATGCCGCCACGCTCAGGTGCCACAGCAGCCTGGGCAGGGTGTCAAAGGCGTAAGGCTGGTGGACCCGTTCGAGTTTCTGATGGTAATCGCGTCCCCAGGGACCCACATTCAGAACCGGGAACCGCAGCGCGTCTTCGCGTTGCGGGGAACAGTGCGCCGGATGCACGGTCTGCCGGACGACCACGTCCCGCGTGCCGGCGGACGGAACCTGGCCGAAGAAACTGATGTCAGAAATCCCGGCGAAGTACGGCCGGACACCGATGGTCTGTCCAGCCTGCCGGGCGAACGCCGCGCGCTGCTGCTCCACCCAGGCGCGCATGTCGTCACCGTCAGGGGCGTCGCCGACATGCGCGTGCGGGTAATGGACGCCGCCGAAGCCCAGGACGATCAAAGGGCCCTCCAGGCCAGCCAGGGACAGGAGGCCCTGCGTCAGGTGGCGGCTGGCTTGCAAGGGGTCCGGTCCGGGCGGCGTGGCGGCCTCCAGGGCACTGACCTGCGCTGCGCCTCTGCGCATGACGGCAAGCGCCCGGAGCTCAGCTACGGTCAGGATGCGGGCGCGCTGGTCGGCGAGGCCCGGGGCACTGGGGCTGGCCGCCCCCTCCGCCCGGTTCCTGAAGGTGCTCAGGGCCGCGTCCGCGGCTTCATGCGCCAGCGCCTCAAATTGCGACAGCACCTCGGCGGGGCTGCGGCGGTGGGTCAGCACGTTGAACGCGCACCACACCGCGGCGGGCGTTGTCACGTCGTATCGGGTGCGGTCATCCTGCATCGTCAGGCAGATGGGGGGTGGGGCCGCCGCGCCGTGCGCGTGGTCGGCCAGGTCCGGGTGACCTTCGATGCGCCGGACAAGTTCAGCCGCCATCAGAGCCGCGCTGGTGCCGTCGAAAGGGTACCCGGCGTGGGTGGGGCGGCCCACCACCAGGGCAGACACGAGCAGTTTGCCCACGGTGCCCAGGTAGATCGTGCGGCCGTCCTGACCATCCTCGGCAGCGTTGGTTGCGTCCAGGTTGAGGCCCAGGCGGACGTGCAGGTTACGCGCGCCCATCAGGTCCGGCAGCAGGTGCGCGACGTGACGCGCGCCGCTGGATGCCCCTTCCTCATCGGGGGAGGCGATCAGCAGCAGGTGGCTGCGGCGTTCGCCCGCGGCGCACGCCGCGTAGCGTTCCAGAACGGCCAACCCGGCGGCAAGGCCAGCTTTCATGTCCAGCAGCCCCCGGCCGGGCAAAAAGTCACCGGAGCGCAGGTCTGCGCGGGCCTGCGCCTCGGCGGCCGTGAGATCCTCACGGTCAAGCTGCGCCAGAAGTGCCCTCAGCAGCGTGTGCGGCTCGGTGGCCAGCGGCTGGAGTTCGCCGTAGGGCGCCGTGGAGACCGTGTCGTAATGGCCGCTCAGGACGACGGTGTCGGGCTCGGTTCCTGCCACCAGCGCGAAGACATTGAGGGCGTCGCTGCCAGGAATGGGGGAAAGCCAGAGATGCTCAGGGTGGGCTTCAAAGTAGGGCCAGCGGGCCAGGAAGTCACGCAGCCGTGGACCAAAGGCAGCCTCGTCGGGGGTGCCGGTCACACTGGGCCAGCGCGTGAGGGTCAGCGCGAGGTCCTGGGTCCGGTCGAACCAGGGGGAACGTTCAGTCATGCGGGCCTCTCGTGGTGGGTGACATCGCTACAGGTGAGCGTACGAAGTGGAGCGGAGGCTGTGATGCACGAAATGCACCGCCCACTCGTGCTATGAATCAGATTCATGGACAGCCTGACGCTCACGCAGCTGCGCGCTTTTGTCGCGACCGTCCGGACGGGCCGCGTGAGCAGCGCGGCTGTGGAGCTGAACCTCACGCAGTCGGCAGTCAGTCACGCCCTGCGTCACTTGGAGGGGCACCTCGGCGTGACCCTGCTCCACCGGGGCGGCCGCGGCATGACGCTGACGGCCACCGGCGAGCGACTGCTGCCGCTCGCCGAGCAGCTGCTCTTCCAGCTCCGCGCTCTTGAAGCCGCCGCTCAGGCGGAAGCGTCCCTGAGCGGCATCGTGCGCATCGCCAGTTTCCCCAGCCTTACCCGGCACCTGGTGCCGCGCGCCCTGCCGTTGATCCAGGCACAGCTGCCGGGCGTTCAGATCCGGGTCAACGACGCGTATCTGGATCGCCCGGCCGTGTACGACGCGGTGCGCAGAGGCGAAGCGGACATCGGCCTGACCCAGGTGTGGCCCAGCCAGGGCCTCGCCGTGCATGTGCTCGGCGCTGACCCCTACCTGCTCGTCATGCCCGCCGGATGGCCGGCCGCGGACGTCTGGTCCCGCCCCTACATTCACCTGGGCAGCCCCCATGACCGGCAGATTCCAGACGCCCTGGTCCGGCATGGCGTGCGGCTCCACCCGGCCCTGAGCCTGGCGACCGAGCAGGCGATTCTCGCGCTGGTGGCCCAACAGTTGGGGTTTGCCATTCTCCCCGCCCTCGCCCTGACCGAGGTGCCTGCGGGCGTAAGCGTCCAGGCCCTGCCCTGGCCGGTTCAGCGCTCGTACGGGGCCGTCACCTGCCGCGACGTCCCCGCCGCCGTGCAACGGGTCCTCACCCTGATCCTGCGGACTGGCTCAGAAGTCCCAGCACCGACCATCACGTCCCGCTGACCTCTGCCATCCTGCAGGACGCCTCAAACGTCTGCGTTCAAAGCCATACCGCAACCCTGGCTGCATGGGAACCGTGGCGCACCGGAGACACGACGCGGTCTGCGCTACGTCGTGCGTTTGGCCCCGGCCCCACTGTCCGGCAGGTGCATCAATCGCTCAGGTGTGTCGTACCGGATTGAGAACGAACAGGCCGTCGTGCTGTCCCTGACCGTGGTGAAAGGCGTCAGTGAGAGAATGGCGCGTCAGATTATGTAGGCATATCCGTTGAATGGGAAGGACGCCAGCGTCAAGGACTTTGACGATCGGGTGAGGGTGAAGCGCTGTGCCTTCGGCAGGGTGCTGAAAGCAGGCGCGTTCGGTACCATCGAGGCCCAGGAAAACTGACGCGAGGCGTACGCCGTCATGCACATACTTCACTCTGGACCACACCTTCCCGCACCTGTGGCTCATCATCTCCCCTGTCGCTGCCACTTCATCTTGGGTGACTTGATCTCCCACAAGGTCGAACGCCGGGCTGGAGTCGCCTAACTTTAATGTGCCATGGGGAGGCGGGCCCAGGTCTGTGTGACCCGGGGAAGGTTTCTTCAGTGGTCCGATTCTATTGGCGTTAAACAACAAAGAATCAAGCCCCCTCTCCTCTGCCTGTGCATCGGCAAAAGCATGAGGAGGAGGAGAAGTAGGGAGAGGCAGACTTTTGACTCACGTTTTATAACGCCGATTAAATATCATTCTTGACTTGCAACCTGCGGTCAAAAACAGTTCTGGGACCCGACGAAATCTCTTGGTCAAAAGAGGAGACTCTGTCGAGCAGCACGCACACGCCAAACCTTGCCCAAATGCAGTCCAAAAGCCCACAAAGGACATTTAGGACCAGTTGCGTGGGGACGTGGCATCCCATCCGCAGTACACGCCGTTGCCAGACGGACAAGTTCAGGCCGCCATCCATCCGTGAATTCGCGACGGAAAGAACGTCACGCACGGTCCGCCAGAGTGGGTCCCTGCAGGAGGGCGACAGGATCAGCAGCTTTAGGCTGCTGAACGGCCTGGTCAAGAGGCAGCCGGTCACCTTACCACTGGAAACGGAGCGCGCTTCACAAAGGTCATCTGGCTGTTCGCGACGTCCAGGACCATCTTTTCCCAGTGCAACGGCTTACCGCTCTTGAGAAAAAATTCCATCTTCGACATCTTGGGCCCAATCTCGACGTCGCGGAAGGTACCGTTGAACAACAGAGGCAGCAGTTTGCCGCCGTCAATGCGAACAGCCATCAGGGCATCTGCAGGAAGGTAGCGGCCACTGAAATAGCCCGTGATCCTCACCTGGTTGTGGAAACTGTCGGGCAGAGCAATGGTCACGGTGGCGGCCTCCGGATAGGTGGTCCGCCCAGCTGCCTGATGCTCACCGTAGATCACGTAGCGCCACGACAAACCGGTCCCAAGAACGGTGGCCAAGGTTTTGATGTCCTTGGTCTTGAAGCTGTACTGCCCCCTATCCGCCGTAATCGTCACACCGCAGAGACTGATTTGGAAGGGTTTGGTCTGCTGATCGAGCTTGACTGCCGTCTGCTTGGCAGGGTTGGGAAAAACTTCAACCTCCTGGTACGCCAGGCACCCATTGACGTCGAGTCGCAGCGTGGTGCAGTCGATCTGGGCGGCGGACGCTCCACCAGGGAGAAGCAGGCAAAAAATCGGCAAGACACGCATAAAGAACCCCATTGAGAAGAGTAGACGCTTAGGAGCGCAAGACTGTGGACGAACGGGCAAATGGCGGCGCAGACAAGCTGCGGCAAACAGTGAGGGGACAGACAGCGCGGACATCACCACCCCCATTTCAAACTGGGCACTCTAGTGACGCTCCTGAATCAACCGCTGCTGCCCGCCACAGGCTGACCGCTCAGGTTTTCGGCTGGAGACACGCCGTGCGGCGCAGTTCATGGCCGGTCCTCCAGCGCATGCTGGAGCAACGAGGCCGGACCCCCGATGAACAGCAGGCCGCCGAGCAAGAGCGTCCCGTACTGCGCTTCCGGTTGCCAGCAGACCGCCTGTCCGCCGGTTTCCTGGGCTTGCAGGTGCAGCTGACTCTGCACGCCGCCCTTCTCGCTCTGGCCCAGATACAACACACCTGCTTTCAGGCTGGGCGTGCCCCGGTGGCTCTTGACGTCCACGCTGAACACCTGCCCGTCCGGGCGCGTCAGCACAGCATCCACATCGCCCCCACGCCGCATTAGCAGGCCTCTGCGAACGGTCCAAGTGGCGAAAATGCTCTCCAGTTCATCCAACGCCCACGCTTCGACATCATGCCCACGCTGCCGCACCGCCTGTTCATTCAGGGCGGCGGCCTCCCAGAAACCCACCTGTTCAGCGAGACCCTGGACCCCAGCGTGCAACCAAATCTCCTGACCCTGCACGGTAGAAGGGCCGCCGTGCAGGTCAAGGCGCACGACAGTGGCCCCCTCCCGCCGGGCCAGGGCCGTCTGATCCCGCGTTTCCGCAGCGCTGACTGGCCCGGACGGCTGTGCGTAAACGTGATACCGCGTTCCACTTTCACCCACCAGCCGGACGCCGGTGTTGTCCAGCGGGGTGACCGTCAGGCCCGCAGGCAGATGAGGTGAGACCGCTGCCGCGAGGGCCTGACTGGCCTGCTGACGTTCCAGTGCGCATGCCCGCTGCGCGGCCTGCTCCGTGAGGGCCAACTGGTGCGCTTGCCGCCGTGGCGCCACGCTGCGGTGGTACGCCCACCAGTGCCGGAGCGCCAGATACAGCGCCCAGAAATACACTACCCTGAAGCCGATCCCCAGCCCACTGGTCACCGGCAGCCCCTGAAACGAGGCCAGAAAGAATACAAAAATCACGCCGAGGGCGAGATCCCGGAAGCGGAAGAGTGGCGGCGGAGCAGGCGTCATTCAGGAGCCCAGTGGCCAGGTCATCCCGCGGACCGGCGCGGCAAGTCGAGACTGAGCTGCTGAGCGAATTGATTGAAAATGTCAAGGACGGAGGGCAGCCGTGACAGGAGCCTGATCGTGACGGTCCCAGACCCCACCTGGAAATCAATGTCTTGCTGAAGGCAGTCGGTGCCGAGATTCAGCCCCTCGCAGGACAGCCGCAGGTGCAGGGTGTCCGAGGTGTGTCCATCCAAGAACCAGTGGCGTCCCGTCCCGTGTCTGAGGTTGTGGGCTGCCCGCTGTGCGGCACACAAAAATTCCGTACGCGTCGCGTGGTAGCTGGCTTGACACAGCCTGGGAGGCAAAACCAGCCTGAATACGGGTGCTTGCTCTTTCATCTTGCTCCTTTGCAGTCCACAGAGATTGTTGACTGTAGACCGACTGATTATAGAGGAACGTTCTACAACAAGTCGCCCTGACAGCGCTACGCCCGCAGGCTGAGGCCGTGCAGCGCCTTCGTCCGAAAACCCGCAAACGACACGAGCCGAATGCCGAGGAACTGGCGTTCCGACAAGCCCTTGGTCAGCGCATCCGTGCCCTGCGCGCCCCCAATTACAGCCAGGACGAGTTCGCGGAGGTTATCGATGTTTTTCGCAGCCACGTCAGCACGATCGAGACGGGCAAGACGGACTTGAAGCTCTCGACCCTGCTCCGTATCGCAGCGGCGCTCGACTTGACCGTCGATGAACTGCTGCGTGACCTGGAACAGGGTTGATTTCGCAGTGGGGGCGGCGAGGTGAACTGGGTTTGGACCGGCACAGGGCTCAGGGGACTTGCCAGGCCACGTCCACAGGAACGGGGGAACGGGCGGCATGGTCAAACAGGTACGCGGCCATGCCCAGCGTGCTTTCGTCCCAGCCACAGAAGAGCAACGGGTGTTCTTCATCGCAAAGCCCCTGCGCAGCGCCCGCCGTGATCCAGGGCAGGTCTTCATGTGGACTGTGCAGCCGACTATCCGGGTAGGCAATCCAGTTGCCGATCCATTCCACTGGCCTCTCCCCTGGCGTGATGGAGTAAGCGTCACGCAGACAGTCGGTCCAGCCCAGCACGTAAGCCGCATCGATCTCGAGGGGATTTGCCCCTTGCAACCAGGGCCGCACGCCAGCTGGCGTGGCGAAACCCACCACCAGGGTGCCCTCATCCCTGGTGCCAAACAGCAAACCGCCCTGCATCCGGCCTGTACACGACAGCATGCGTTTCAGGGCCGCGCCTGCACCGCGCCGGTGGATTTCGATGGTTTCGATGGGCGCGGCCTCAGCGTCTGTCCTGGGCGGCAGGTCACCCACCAGGCCCAGGAAACGCCGCTCGGCGCGCAGAAGGTGGGGATAGGCCATGCTGCCCTTTGTCCCAGTCATCCGCGCACCGCCGCCTGCCTGGCCTCTTCGCGCTCGGCCAGCCAGATCAGGGCCGCCAGCGCGCCGTGGATGCACCCCTCGAGCTGCCAGTCCGCCCGACCAAACTCCTGGGTCAGCACCGGGTGTTCGAACGCGAACTCTCTCTCTCGCAACGCGCCTGGACTGATCTGCCAGCCCAGTGAACCGCTGCTCAGCTGTAGGTTTGTGGTTGCGGCGGTCAGAACGCTGGTCAGGAAATAAGGCCAACGCAGGTGACGGGCATAGAGCCGTTCACTGACCACCAGGACAGCAGGGCGTGACACGGTCATTTCCGCCACCACGACAACAGAGGGACATCGGGATATCTTTCCATGGGTCCTCCGAAATATGTGGATTCCGAGGGGGCTGTGAGCCTGCATAACTACTGCCCCCTCAGCTCCGATAGTAACATATCTAGTAGCTACTAGATATTTAACTAGCGCGCATCCCTATGTCATGAGAGACAATGCCTAAATGTCGTACACACACTGGAAGCTCGCATCACTGCTCGCAGAGAGGGGCTTTTCAGCGTATGCATTAGCAAAAGCGAGTGGAATCTCGCAACCCAATACGATTTACCGCATTGCGAAGCCAGGACATGAGCCAAAGAGAGTTGACCTGCCCACTCTGACAGCAGTCCTGGACGGCTTGAGGAAGCTCACTGGTGAGGACATTCAGATCGCTGACGTTCTCGAATACGTCCCAGACCTAGAATCTTGAATGCAGAGAACAGGACTCAGGCGTCAATGGCAAATCAGTCGGACAGCTCGGCGGCAACACCCAAACTTTGATTGCTCGCCGACACGCAACAGATTCGGTTGTTTCCCAGGGCATCGAGGTGGTGCAACTTGCGAATCAACGTATCGTCGGGCGCTACTGACGACGGGCGCTGAATTTCCTCAAGATCGGTCTTCGAGCGGGCCATGATGTACTGAATTTATTGTCCGGCGATGTTCTCGCACCTGACGTTCCACGGGGGAGCCGACCTTGAAACTATCAGGCCCGCAAACATGCCTTCAAGCTCCTGGCTACCCTTAAAGGTCATTCCGTCCACCCTCATACACCGTGTCAGGCAGGTCACCAGGACATGATCCTGAACGTGCTAGAGCGTGTCTGACGATGAGGAAGGTTGTGGAATCAGTCATCGGGGTGACACCAAGTGGCCTCTTACAATCCGGTGAATGTCTGAACCAAAACCACCCGTTGGCAGTCTGAACGTTTTTCTTGCGGCACGCTAGAAAGTCGCCCTTCAAGGGATGAACGCGTTGAGCTCGGTTGAGGGTACGTTTCTTCTGCCCATTGAATTCCTGACAGCCTTAGACATGCAGGGTATCGAAGGCTTCTATGACAGCGATGTCGGCGACTACGCCGCAGAAACGGTCGAAACCCTGCGGTCCATTGGTGCACATCGAACGGCCGAGATCTTGCTCGAACTCAATCACGCCTTCTCTGGGGGAGCCCCCGACCATGATCGCGAGCGCCGCCGAGTACAGCTTGATGAACTCCGGGCGCAACAAAGCGCCCCCCTCGACGACTACGAACAACAATTGCGCGCTGCTGTTGATGAGCTCGATGGCTTACCCGAACGGTACCTGTTCGCCCACCAACACAAGTTTTCTTCGGATGCATAGAACAGGTCAAAGCCAGAGCATGATTGCGGCAACCTGCACCACACCGAGGTAGTGCACACCACGCTTTTCGAACCGTGTGGCTACCACTCAATACCGTTTCAGGCTGTTCACTGCGCGCTCCTCCACGTTACTACCTTTGTAGGTTTCCTTGTCGAACGCGACTGGGCGACCACCACGACGACCTTTGGCAAGGCCGCTTTCCTGGCTTCCTCACGTTCAGGGCAGACACAGCCGATACCGCGCCTTGCCAGGATACGCCGATACGTTCTTACGCCGTACGCTTGATCTATTTGGAGATGCGTCGGTCGCTTACGGGGCCTGCCAATGGGTTGAGGGACTCGGATGGCGTCGAGTACGGGCTCAAGGAGCGTCCCATCACTTCGCTGTCCAGCCGTGACGAGGATGGCACGTGACTGCCCTCGTCCATCGACACACAGATGGATCTTACTGGTCTTTCCACATCGCGAGCGGCCGATGTGTTCGTCCGACGGATCGTCTTGAGCACGGAGACATCGGGCTCCAGCGGCACAGGGATGAGCCTTGATGTGCGTACTGTCCAGAGCGCAGCAGTCCCAAGCAATCCCTGTTCGACATCCTCAAGGGCTTGCAGATTTTGCAGAATGCTCAGCCGAATTCTCCTTCGGGTCCTGTTGATAAACCGGTGGTAGCAGGTTTTCCAAGGACCATATTCCGTGGGGATCACGCGCCACGGGATGCCGTTCTTGGCGCGCCACAGTATGCCGTTGATGACTTGGCGGTGTTCGCGAAACTTCTGCCCACGTCCGGTGTTGGTGGGAAGGTGGAGAACAAGACGCGTCCATTGGGCGTCGGTGAGATCAGAACTGTTCACGATGTGGGCGAGCCTACCTAAACAAAGCCTCTACACCCAATCCATCAGGCACGCTCTAGATGTCGAAGCAACCTGCTGGGAGCATGACGCCCCGCAGGGCCAACGCAGTGAAATCATTGAGATCGGCGTGTGCGAATTGAATCTTGAGACTGGCAAGCTGGGGAGACTATGACCGCAACAAGTTCATAATCGAGTGCGCCGAGGGCCAGATCGCTCACCCATTCGGCCCGGCCCACACCAACGCGAAGCAGGCGTCTAACGACGTGCAAGGCTTGAGAAAGCAACCGGGTATGGAGGCTGCCCTGAGAATTGGCAGACCCAAACTGGAGGGCCGCCACCACCGGGGAGTGGACGACGCGGCGAACATTGCCCGCCTGATCTCGCTGATGCCTGTGCAGATCAGCCGTGGCGATCACTGACCCAAGACAGCCCAAAGACAACCCTGACAGAGACCACTGCAAGGGATGACAGTGGCCTCTGTCTGCCCACGCGCCGGGAAAGGGAGAGGCCCGCACTGGCCCTACTTGGCCTTGGAGGACAGGCAGACAAGGGAAGGCACACAGATGCCAGAGCATCAGCAGGGAACGGCCAGTGCTCAAAAAAGGTGAGTAATCAGGTGCAACCCCCAGATCATCCCCGTCTCAGAACAAGCACCTCGCTAGAAAGGGCCGCAGCTTTGGAATGTTTGAATTGCAGCGTCTGCGAATCGGCAGCTCAACTGGAGAGGGATAGAACGGCAAGGTGCAGGCCCATTCAGCAGGCGAAGTCCGGCAGATCGTGGCACCAACCAGGGCCAACACAACACACCGGAGGCAGCTCAAAGTGCACTCAGAAGGTGGGTACGGTGTCACCAGCAGGCGCAAGCAGATGCGACTCGGGAGACGAGAAAGCAACAGCTCAGCGCGAACGCTTAGGGTTTCCAAATTGCCCAACACTCCACCCATCAACCACAGCGTCAAGGCATCTACACATCCGCAACGCTGGCAATCATCGCTCTCCATTTCACGCCAAACAGCCCAAATGCAACACCGTAAAACACCAGCAAGAGGCCAGTGACGTAAGGCGCAACAGCAGTCCAAGGAGCCGGAGACAACACCTTACCAGGGCCGCAAGCCAGAACAAAATGCAGTCGCCATCGCCAGTCAGAGGACGCAACTGTAGGTAATCAAGAGGCCGCTGAGCACAAGACAGTCCACCTCCAACCCACGCTGATCAGACCCAGAAGCAAGCCAGCTTGCAACAGAGACAGGCACCAGAAAGCGCAGGTCATCGTGTGCGACAACACCTGTAAGCATGGGCGCTTAGGGTTTCCTAACCACCTCTCCTCAACCACCCATCCACTCGTGTTCTCCCCACACCACACCCGCAGTCACATGCCCCGCTGGCATCAAACAAGCGCCAGTCATGCTACCGAACGGGGAGCGTCCAGTCATTCAAATGCACACGCCCAGGGTCCAACGTCAGCCCCGCACAGGTGAAGATCCCCGTCACTTCCCCCCTGGTGCAAGCCACACACCACCCCTTCTGACCGCCCCCCGTTCCCCGAAAATACGGAGCGCCAGTCTGCCAGAAGAACCTCTGAATGCCTTCCGAGTGTCTGCCGCAATGCCACCCGTTGCGCTCCGAGTCTGGTCATGTACAATGCCCGGACCACTGCCGCGAGTGGAAGGAAAGCAACTCCGAATCTCGCCTGCATGACCCTGCTGAATACACCTCAATGCCTGCCCCGCTGTGCTGTCCATTCCCATTTCGCGGGGTGGACGGTGCAGCCATGACCCGCAGGATGTCTCACCACCTGCCCCGGCCAATGCTGCCCAGGACAGACGACTTGCCGCCCTATTTTGCCCGTCCATTTCCCTTACCGTCCGGTCAATTAGTGTATAGAGGCTCTACCGAGGGAAAGAGCAAAAACAGGACAAACGAGTTAATCAGCACGAAATGCAGACCCCCTCCGCCGGAACCGCTCAGATGTTGAATGAGTTAATTAACTTCTATTAGCGTCTCAATGAGTTAATTAGATGCCCTTCCAGCCCCGCCAGCCCCCCGGTTCCACCCCCGTCTCCTGCCCCTCCAACGGCCCCGGCCAAGGCTTCCCCACACCCCCCCATTTGTGTTCGCACCCGGTCTCCAAAACCCGCGTGCCAACACCCGCCCCGCCCCCTGCGGACAGGCCCTAAGATGGACGGACCATATCCCCCCGGAGCCGTCGTACCTGACCTTCACCACCCTCAAAGTCATGGCCGCGCTGACCCTGCCCAGCCCGAACGCCCAAGGCCATTACGGCGGCAGCCTCAGCCGAATGAGTCAGGTGGGCCACGGCCAAGTGCTCACGCTCCTCAGTTGGCTCCGGGCACGCGGCTGGGCGACCGACACTGGCACAGAGCCAGGACCGGGGAAAGGCAGACGCAAGGACGTGCGCCTCACCGATGACGGACGCCGGTACTTCGAGCGTCACCGCGAACGCAGGTTCCCACCTTCGAGGGCCGCCACCCAACCGCACCCGAGAAGGCCCAGTGGGGCCCAGCCCTGCGACTGGGCTTGGCGGCGCGCGAGCGCTATCACGGACTGGGCGTGACCGACTACACCCAGTTGCTGGGCGAGGTCCGTCAGCAGACGCTGGAACGCCTGGCTCAGCAGGACGACGCGTGGCTCGCATGCGAGTTCACCCTGCTGGACGGAGCGCTGGTGAATCACCACTGGGCGTGGTTCCACGTCTTCGAGGACGAGCTCAGCCACCGTGGACAGATGCTGCTGATCCGCCGACACCTGTTGCCCCGGTCCTGACAGCGTGGAATGGCAATCCATCTCCAGCACGTCTGCAGGTATCAAATTCAACTGGGCCTGTCCTCCTTTCTCCCCGCCTCCGGATTAACCGCCGACGTCTTCATCCAGAGGCGCGACGCCGACCCGCACCAGCACGGGCGCGCCGCGCCCCACGCGTTTGTTCTCTTGGTGGTAGCTCTGCAGTTGTCCCATCAGGCGGATCAACGTCACCTGCGCTTCCCGCGTCTGTTCCGGCGTCAACCGGTACTCCGGGCTGCCCATCAGGAACGGCCCAGTCGGTCCCTGCCAGCCGGTGATCGCTCCGCGCAGCTCCGCGTCGGCGTAGCCCTCGTCGACCTGTGCCCGCTCGCCATCGAAATACACCCGCAGCCCCCATTCGCGGTCCGGGCTCTGTTCCTCCAGCGCCCTTTCAAAGGCCCGCACGAACGCCTCCCTGAACCGCGCGTCCTGACGCTCTGTGAACCGCTCTTCGAGGCGGGACGCGCTGATCGCCCGCGTCGCGTGAAAGGGGACGAAGTACGCATCGGACGCCGCCCGGTACCAGCGGACCGCGCGTCCCGCCCGCGGCTCCGCCCGTTCGATCCGCAGCAACCCGGCCGCCAGGAGGTTCGTGACGTCCCGGTGCACCACGCGGAGGTCCACGTCCAGTGTGCCTGCGGCCGCGGCGACCGTGCTGGCCTTCCCCTGGAAGCACCCGAGCACTCGACGAACCCTTGGATGTTCCAGCAGCCGGACGGCCTGCGGCTCAGTGATGGACGACATGCTACTCACAACATGAGCTTATCCCGTGACTAGAAGGCGGGCGAAGCTCAAAGACATGCCGAATCTCCAACCCCTCGCCCTGTATGGCCGTCTGCTCGCCCCCGCCACTGGCCAGGTGATCGAGCGCGGCGTGGTCCTGACCCACGAAGGGCAGATCGTCGACGTCGGTCCGGTGGAGGCCGTCAGCGTGCCCTTGGACGCGCGATCGGTCGCCTTGGGAGAGGCCACCATTCTGCCCGGGCTCATTGACCTGCACGTGCACGCCCGGCCTCACTACACCCCGTTGTCTCTAGAGGCGGGCGTCACCACCATTCGTGACGCGGCCGGCTCGCTGAACAACGTGACTGACCTGCGTGCTTCGCCGTCAGGTCCCAGGGTGTTCGCCGCAGGTCCCGCCCTTGATGCTCCAAGCAGCGTCTTCGGACAGTTCGGTCAGGGCGTGCTGGGCCGCGTCGGCGACCGTGATGCGGGGGCATGGGTGCTCGAGACGCCTTCAGACGCGGTCCGCGCAGTGGAGACCCTCGCCGACGCGGGCATGGACGTCGTAAAGCTGTATGAGCAGCTCGAGGTGGACGTGTACCGCGCCTCGGCCTGCCGGGCCGAGGCGCGTGGCCTGCCGGTGATGACGGACCTGGGCCTTCTCTGCACGCGAGGTCTGGACGGCGCGCAAGTGGACGCTCTTGACGCAATCCGGGCGGGCGTGCGGAGCATCGAGCATGCCAGTGGCTACGCGCTGGCGCTCACTCGGCTCGGCGGGGACCCCTACGCCGAGGTGCTGGACGCCAGGCTGGTGCGGCACCTCGCGCGCACCACCGTCAGCGCGGGCGTCGCCCTGGTTCCGACCCTGGTGACGCTCGCAGGCCTGGCGGGTGAACTCGGTCATCAGCGCTGGCCCAACGCCGGCTTTGCCAATGAGCGCGCGCGCAGTTTTGAGCCTCAGTGGGCGCCGCTGCGCGCCCTGCCCGAAGGCCACCGACGGTCGGCGCGTGCAGACCTGCGCCTGGCCCGTGCCCTGGTCCGCGAGATGCTCGACTTGGGCGGCTGCGTGGTGGCCGGGACCGACAGCCCCGCAGCGCCGGACACGCTGCCGGGCTGGGCCCTGCACGCGGAACTGGACCTCCTTGTGGGCTGTGGCATGACACCGCTGGAGGCAGTGCGGGCCGCGACCTGGGCGGCGGCGCGGGTGCTGGGCGGTGATGACCTGGGCCAGTTGCGGCGGGGCGCTGCGGCGGACTTGCTGGTGGTGCGGGGCCAGCCGGACCGGCGACTGACGGACCTGCGCGCCGTGGAGCTCGTCATGCAGAACGGCGTCCTGCAACCGGGGCAGCATTTTCCCACTTCCACTGTCGATCGCACCTCCCCGGGCGACGTTTTAGCCTGATGTGACTCAAATGTGGAAGGCTGCTGTCTTCCCCCGCGTTACCTTGGGTTCATGACCATCCTGCAGTCCCGTCTGGACGACCTGATCCAGGCCGCGCGTGACGCCAACAGCAGCGCGCTGGTCATTCTCCACCACGGCGAACCGCTGGTGAACGAGCTCCTGGACGATCAGGGAGACCGCCCCATCGAGACCATGAGCGTGACCAAGGCGGTGTTGAGTCTCCTTGTTGGGCGCGCGGTCACGCTGGGCCATCTGCCAGACGTGGACCTCCCCATCCGTGACCTGTATCCCGAATGGCAGCAGGGCCGCAAGCGCCACCTCACCCTGCGCCACCTGCTCACCCACACCAGCGGCCTGCAGAACCTGCCCATCGCCCACCAGGAGATCTACCCCAGCCCCGATCTCGTGCAGCTGGCCCTCTGCGCGGAGCTGGACCATCCACCGGGGACACACTTTGCCTACAACAACAAAGCGGTCAACCTGATCTGCAGCGTGCTGGAACGCGCCACGGGGCACAAGGCCGACGACTTTGCCCGTGCCGAACTGTTCGGGCCGCTGGGCATTGAGGACTGGTCTTGGGCGCGCGATGAGGCGGGCAATCCGCACGGCATGTCGGGGCTGAGCCTTCGCCCCCGTGATCTGGCCCGACTGGGGCAACTGACGCTCGATGGCGGTGAGGTGGACGGAGCGCCGCTGATCTCACGGGAGTGGATCGAGGAGAGTACGCAGCCCGCGACACCTGTGGAGAACACCATGGGCTTGCTGTGGTGGATGCTGTTCGCCTGGACGCGCCACAGCGTGACCGAGCGAGAGCTTCAGAATGTCGCTGAACTGGGGGGAACGCCTCAGCAGCTGGCTGCGCTTCGCCAGTGTCTGTGCACCGATGTGAGCCGGGCCGAGTTGATCACGCTGATCCGCGCGGCGGGGGTGGTTCCGCCGGAACTGCCGGTGTTGCCGGGGAAAGGCTGGATGACGCAGGAGCATGGACCCAGGGTGGGGGTCCGTCACGATGGGGACCTGGGACAACACCTGATTGTGCATCAGGAGGCGAAACTGGTGGCCGTGCGCCTGATCGCCTGGGGTCATCCACAGGCCAGGGAGAGGGCCAGCAACTTCGCCAGCTTCAATGACCTCGTCCTTTCGCTCGTCGCGCCGTAACGCGCTGGTGGAATCACGTTCCACCGGTCTTCCTGGCCCTTCAACCCTATGCACTCTGAGTGTTCAGCCCCAGCGACAACTCCGTTGACCACAGGGTCCCTGAAGATAAGCCCCAATATTTCCCAGATTTCGTGCCGCCGCCCTGTTTACGACGATGTCGCTCTGGCCAGGACCACATACCGTTCTTCCCGGTAGGGCATGCCTTGTGGGGTGACGCCTGCCTCCCAGTCCGCTCTGGATACGGGCTCGTCCATCCACTCACCGCGCATCCGCCAGTCCTCCCAGGTCGGTGCATAGGCCTGAACGGAAATGCTCCACTCTGCCACGATCCTCCACTGAACGGCCGTCAGACGTTCGGCCACCTGAGGCACGGTCAGACGAGGTCCCACGTAGAGAAACTGAGCGCCTGGGGCGGCCAGTTCAGGCAGACGCAAGATGATGCTCGTCGGCCCACGGCGAGAGACGATCACATCAAAAGGGTCCTGCAACGCGGCGGGCAGGGCATCTTTCCCATTCCATTCCTCAAACACGGCGTGCGGGGCGTTCCGCCTGGCCATCTCCAGCAGTTCTGGGACCTGATCATAGGCGATCCACTGCTGGACGGTTTGGCCGAAGCGAAGGGCATCTGGGCCGTGACCGCAGCCGGCTTCCAGGACCCGCGCATCCGGACGGAGCACTTGTTCCAGGAGAAGGTCAAAGGTCTGTTCTGGATCGGGCCCATCTAGGACACGACGCCACGGATGGTGGTATCCGCCGAGCTCAGCCGCGAGGTGGGCGTACCATGCTTTGGAATGAGGCAAGGGCGGCATTGCCTCTACAGTACTGCCCTCCCCTCCCGTCCTCCTGCTTACATTTTTTGGAGGTGTTCTCAAGGTCTGCCTCCACCAGAGTGACGCACTCCTGTGGCACGTCGCCGCTGTCATTCTGGCCGCGAGCGGCAGTGTCATTGTCGAAAACCATTTTTACCGCCACATCATCGAAGAGCACCTGCTGGACCTGGCCATCACCCATCGGGCCCACCTTGCCCATATTTTATAGGCGCCCTGATCGGAACTCAAGCGGCCGCATGCAGAGCAGGACGCCTTAGGAAAGCGGCCGTACATCCCCCAACCGTTTCAGCAGGAGGATCTTCCTCCTGAGGTGTGCTGGATGCCGTGAGCTCTGGATGCTCCCTGCTCCGACTCGACACGACGCAGGCCAAATGCCTTGATCTCGCGGTGGCCTGGATCAAGGAGTAGGAGCAAGAGCATCCAGTGAGTGCGTACTATGGGCCCGCTCTACCATGCAGACGGGCCCAAACCTTTGCTGAGCGCCGATGGAGTTGCCGGACGCCCGGACGTGCAGACGCTGTTCCTAGCGCGCGTCGAGCTATCAATGACCGACGAAGTAGAACAACTTTTGTAAAGTGGGTTGTGGCTTCCCATCTTGTTCTTATTACAGGTGCGCCAGCAAGTGGAAAAAGCAGCTTGGCAGTTGGTTTGGCAGCGACTCTAGGGTGGCCGCTTTTATCTCGTGATCGACTTCAAGAAATTCTGCACGACGCCTTAGCCCAAGAGGCGACGTCAAGTCTTTCGTCAGCAACATGGAAGGTCATGTATGCTCTCGCTCTTGATCTCCTCAAGGGAGGCTCCAATCTTATCATTGACAGTAGTCTGGATCAATTTAGAGCTGTTGACGAGGTTAGACCACTCCTTGCTTATTCAACAACAAGCCATATCCATCTTGATTGTGCCCGTGATATTCGCGTAGAGCGTTATTCCCTCCGGGCCGCCCATCGTCATTTGTGGTTCAATATTAGAGAACTGGCAAAACGCTATGCCGACGAGTCAGATCGTTGGTCCTATTTTGAAGAACCCCCTGCCATAGGACAGCCACTCCTACGTATTGATACTTCTGAAAATGAGGATTATTTTGATCAGGTTCTAGCTTTTGTAGAGTCAGTCAGGACTTGTACCTCCCAGAAGCCCTCAGCACCTGACACTCCGTGAATCCACACGCTGGACGCATCGGCGCCGCTCTTCACCTCAGCTTTCTGAACCCCTGTTCCGGCTGCTTTGCCTCTCCGCTCCGCCACCCTGCAGCCGGTGGACTGGGCAGCAGCACGGCTACTCACGAGCGCCATAGTTGCCCGGGTTCCTCTGAGGGCCGCACTGAACCTGTTGCAAAAGGTCATGGACACCAACAATCGTGCTGGGTGCTCTGGCCCGCGTCACCTGTTCTATCCGTCCCGTTCTGACGGTCTCTCAGGAGCTGGCACACCACACCGAGCTCACTCCATCTCAATCGCTGGAAAGTATTGAGGTGGCTCTGGTGACCGACGCTTGGGCCGGCCGACAGCGCAAGTCTGATCGGCGCTCAATCACGGTCTCGGGCGCTCGAACCCTTTCAGGTACTCTTCAATCGGTTCCAGGCCAATCCGGGCCCGCCGCTCGTTGACATGCGCGGGGTCCTCCAGCATCCGGGGAAAGGCGGTGCCCTGCACGTCGTCGGTCATCACCTGCGTCCCGTAGAGCTGCGGCTGGCCCGCCGCCAGCCGGACCCGATCGGTCAGGTAGGCCAGGTTCTGTGCCTCACCCTGGGAGCTGAGCTGCTGCCCAATCAGGTCGAGGATACAGGCCTGCAGCGAGGGCTTCAGGTCAGCATGCTGCGTCAGGAGCCACGCGTTGAAGGCCAGTTCCGGCGTGCTGCGGTTCTTGCTCGGCCAGCCCCGCTGGCGCAGCACCTCTTTGAGCCAGACCGTCGATTCTCGGTCCACGTCGGCGACTGACCGCGCCCCGCTCTGTCCCATACGACTGGCCTGATCCTGCTCGACCAGCACGGCTGCCTGTTCGTCCAAAGCATCGATCTGGCCCGGCGTCAGTGGCGTGTTGAGCGCGCGGGCGCTGGTGAACTTCCGGCAGACCTCACGCAGCACCACCGGCTGCTTTAACCCTTCCGGGACTGGGCGGGGTGGTTGACTGGCGTTCAGCTGGGTGAGCTGGTCTTTCAAGGAAGGGAGACCAGCGGCAGTCCGCCGGGCGTCCACCGTCGCCTCATCCTCGATGGGGAGCGGGACCAGCCGTGAGCCACGGCGGGTGACCATCGTCCCATACCGCTGCTTCTCGCCAACTGACACGAGCGCCTGATCGATCATTCTCGCCGCCTGTGCCCGCTGAGCCGGTGTTGTCGCCCGAACCAGGGCGACGGGTCCAGCGCACCACAACACCTCAGGATCACTGATCAGCGGCCACGCACCGATCTCGGTCCTCAGTCCCGGATCCTCGGGCCAGCCTGTGACGGCCAGCAGACGGGCCAGGTAGGTGTCGATCTCTCGGGACACTGCATTGAGCGCCTCCAGATCGGCGTCCGTGGGTGGCCGGTGGCCCAGTCGGGCGATCAATGCCTGAACGTGTTGCGTGTAAGCAGATACGGTCGCGTGCACGGCCTGCGTGAATGCCGGACTCGTCGGCGCGGCGTTCGGGGCGACGATCTTCGCGCATGCCGTTTCATCCGGCAGAGAGTTGCCCTGGGCGGACGCGGTGCCCAGGGCGGCCAGGATGCCAACCATCACCCATTTCTGTCCGCTGTGTCTGCTCGTCATGGTGTGCTCCAGTCTGGCACGGCCGACATGGTTGTCATCCCGCAGGTCAACGCCTTCTTAGGCTCAATTCCACTGCACATTGCTTACCAAGCCCCCTTGCTTTCCGATGCTGGTAGGCATAAGCTACACCTACATCGGAAAACTATGGTGAGATTGTGGACGCCCCCGGTGCCTCAGGAGGATGGATGAACACCCCCGCAATGGACCCCCAGCAACTCAAAGGCCACCTCGATCTGCTCCTGCTCGCCACCCTGGAGGACAGTCCTCGTTACGGTGGTCAGATCATCGCTGACGTGCAGGCCGCCACCGATGGCTTCTTCAACCTGCGCGAGGGCACGCTGTATCCGGCGCTGCACCGACTGGAGAAAGCGGGTTGGATTTCAGGTGAGTTCCAGCAACTGCCCCGTGGGGGCAGCCCGGTCAAGGTCTACACCCTGACCCCTACGGGCCGAACCGAACTGCGTGAGCAGCGCGAGAAGTACGAACGCTTTGCAAGTGCGGTGCGCGGCGTGATCGGCGGCAGCGTATGAGCGAGGTGGATCGATACTTGAAGCGGGCTACCCGTGGGTTGTGGGGGCAGAAGAAACGCGATGCTCAGACCGAGTTGCGCGGGGCCATTGAGGACAAAGTCTACCGCCACCGTCTGAGCGGGCTTGACGAGGTTGAGGCCCAACATGTGGCCCTGCGGGATCTGGGCAGTCCTGCCGCGATCGCCCGTGACCTCAACCGTGTCCACACGGGACCACATATCGCCGGAATGACGTTGCTGCTCGGGCTGGCTGGCCTGCTCGGCTTCCAGGCAGTGGCGCAAATTCAATCCATCGGAACCGCCTATACGGCCAGTTCCATCGACAACACCTGCCGTGTCGCCACGCCTGCTGAACTGCAAACGGCCACGCTCGCCATCCAGGAGCAGTACCGCCAGCATCTTGCTCGTTACGGCGGCGCGCAGGCGTTCGTTCAAAAGTGCCGGAATGGAGACGTGCCCATTGTGGGGACTCCTCTGCTGAAGGTCAGTGATGTTCTGGCCGCCCTCAAGGCTGGAGGGATCCAGGTAGGAGATCAGACGGATTCCACCTCCGCCACCTCCACGACGCCGCTAATTCTCTACACCGGGGCGAACCACGACACGCCCGGTCCGCTGTACCACACCACGGACATTGGCGGCGAGCGCTACATCGGAACGGGCGACCTGATCGCATTTCTGAGTCTTGCGACGACGCAGCCCCTGCGGCTCAGTGGCGCGCGCAACCCTGTCTTGCAGGTGGGTCAGGTGCAGCTGCAACTGGGCACGGAGCGCGCGCCCATCCTCCGGACCAACGTGGTGGCAGGCGTCATCCTGCGTGGCCCCGAGAACCTGAACCTGCCCCGGCCAGCAGTACTGGCGTATGGCGTGGACGGCGGCTCGCCTGAGCCTTCCGCGCCCCACCTGTCGGTACCCGGTCAGGACGGAGACCTCTTTGCGATCTTTCAGAACTTCGAGCGCCTCAAGGGCAACTCTTCAGAATGGCTGATGGTGCGCGAACGCCTGGACGGTTCCATCCCCATCGCCTTCCAGGCGGTCACGCCCGCGCCCCGACTGGTGACCACCCTGGAGGAGCTGGATGCAGCGACTGCTCGGAAGGAGAACGCAGTGATGGTGTATCGCCTGAACGCCGCTGATCTGCGTGACATGACCCTGACTGAGGTCCCCGCCTCGCAGCTTCGTCTCACCGTCAAGCCCCCGGGGAACCAATGAAATCCGTCCACCGTTATCTCCAGCAGGCAACCCGGGGACTGTGGGGTCAGAAGAGACGTGACGCCCAGACAGAGTTGCGGGGGGCTATTGAGGACAAGGTCTACCGTCACCGCCTGCTGGGGTTGAGTGAAACCGAGGCCATCACCGCCGCCCTGCGCGATCTGGGCAGTCCCCGGTCCATCGCCCGCGACTTAAATGAGGTCCATACCGTGCCGCAGATGTTGAAAATCATGTTGTTGGTCGGTGTTGGGGCCACGCTCAGCTTTCAGGCCGCGGCGCAGGTGCCGACCGTGCAGTCCGCCTACCTGCCCTCCGATGTCCAGCCCACCTGCCGCTTCTCCACTCCACAGGAACGGTCGGCCCTGACCACAAAACAACAGGAAGAGACTGGGCAGAACCTGAAAGCGCAGGGAGGATCTCAGCAATTCCTTGAAAATTGCCTGAGCGCTTCCCTGAAAGGGCGGGTGCTGCTGAACGTCGCTGACCTGATGACGGCCTTGCGAGCGGGTGGTATCGCCGTTCCAGGACAGGACGATGGACTCTTGATGACAGTCCAGGATGGGGACGTCAACATCGTTGGTCAGGATTTTGCGAATGCCGCCAGTCCACTGTTCAGCTTTACGGGCAACAGGACCGTCCTGCCCGGCGCTGTCTTCCTCGTCGATGACATTCAGGGCCAGCGCTATCTGAATGCGCCCATGGTGATTCCCTTTCTCAAGCAGGTGCTCGAACAGCCGCTGCACCTGAATGGCTTGACCAATCCAGTGCTGAGCGTGGGGCAGGTCAACCTGCAATTGGGCAGCCCGGCAGCGCCCGTCCAGGCCACCGATCTGCTGGCCTTCGCGCTGCTCGACGAACGGCGCGTGAACAGCGCTCTGCCGCTGCCTGTGACACTCTCGGTGCTGAATCAGTCCAGCCTGCCCGTTTCACATTCGCCCCGGCTGACGATCAAGGGTCAGGATGGCGAACTGTTCGCGGTGCTGCAGAATAGCGCCAGGCTTCGTGGAGGCGAGGTAGATCTGCTGAGTGTCCAGAGCCTGAGCAGAAGCGGACTGGATGTCCTGCTGGACCGTTCCAGACGGCCACTCATCGTGGGTTCGGTGGCCGCCATGGACGCCGCCACGGCCCAGGGCAAAGAGGCGGTGATCGTCTATCGGTTGAACGCCTCGGACCTCCGGGATCTCAAGTTGACGCTTGTTCCTGCTAGTCAAATCGAAGTGCAAGGGTCATTGTGAGATTGAGAGGAGCAAAGACCATGAACGAGGTGGACAGTTATCTAAAGCGCGCCACCCGTGGGTTGTGGGGCGAGAAGAAACGCGACGCCCAGACTGAACTCCGCGGCGCAATCGAAGACAAGATCCACCGCCACCGCCTGCTGGGATTGAACGAAACTGAAGCCACCACTGCTGCCCTGCGTGATCTAGGCAGTCCCCGGACCATTGCCCGCGAACTGGGTGAGGTGCATACGCTGCCACAGCTGTTGAAGACCACGCTGTTCGTCAGCATTGGGGCCATGCTGAGCCTTCAGGCGGTGGCGCAGGTGGCCACCGTCAGGGCGATTCCCCTCCCGGGACAGACCCCGATCTGTACGTTCGAAGCTGCCTACCTGTCCTTGTTTCCAGGGGCCAC
This sequence comes from Deinococcus humi, assembly GCF_014201875.1. Lineage (NCBI taxonomy): Bacteria > Thermotogati > Deinococcota > Deinococci > Deinococcales > Deinococcaceae > Deinococcus > Deinococcus humi. The sequence continues at coordinate 235,963 of NZ_JACHFL010000006.1, forward strand.
CTCCGCTGATGTGCAGCGGCAACTTGCTCGGCCCGGGGGCGCTCAGGCACTCGAGGAAGCCGTGCTGAACAAGCTCCCGTCCAGTGAGGCCAGTGCCATTCGCCAACTGTTGGGCCAGCCCGGTGGACGCGACAACGTGACGGCGGAATGTCTCAGAGCGTCCCCCACCCCTGGCAGTCGGCTCCTGCGCCTTTCAGATGTGGTTGCCGCGCTGCAGGCGGGCGGCATCAGATTTGCGCCTGTCCTGGGCACGGACGACATGTTCCACCTGAGTGTCCCTGGTGAAGCGCCGAATCAGCTGCTCGTCCTGGCGCCCCAGACCGTTGCGGGCGAGGCGTATGTGGGCGCGGTGTCCTTGGTGACTGCCCTGACCCGCATGACCACGGGTCCCCTCCAGATCAGCGGCCTGCACAACCCCGTTGTGACCGTCGGGCAGGCCAAGCTCCAGCTGGGCCTCTCGGACCCACCCCTGCTGGCCACGGACCTGTATGGCGGGATTCTGCTGGACCGACTGGAACCGACGTTGCCCCAGCTCAAGACGTCGCCCCGCGCCGCCATTGGCGTCTTTCCTGATTCCCTGAAGGCGCCGAACAAGCAGGACCAGCTGCGCGTCAATAGCCCAGACGGGACACTCTACGGTCTGTTGGGCAATGCCGACCTTGTGCGTCCCTCGTGTGGGTGCGCGGACGACCAGCGTGAAAGCCTTTATGGCCTGAGTGTCCGCGCCGTCCAGGGCGGCATCTTGCCTGCGCCGTTGACATACGGGCCGGGGAGTGCGCCCGCGAAACTGGTGGCTTCGCTGCCCGAACTGTTACAGGCAACGGAAGGTGGGCAACGGGCCCTGCTGGTCTATCGGTTGGACGCCACTGATCTACACCACCTGACGTACAGCCCGGTACCCGCTGCTCAACTCCGCGTCAATCCCTCGCCCTGAAAGGAGACCACCATGAACCCAGAAGAGCAATTTGTCAGGCGCGCCACCCGAGGGTTGTGGGGGCAGAAGAAACGCGAGGCCCAGACCGAGTTGCGTGGGGCCATTGAGGACAAGATCTACCGCCACCGCCTGCTGGGGTTGAATGAAACTGAAGCCACCACTGCGGCTCTGCGCGATCTGGGCAGTCCCCGGGCCATTGCACGGGAACTGGGTGAGGTTCATACGCTGCCGCAGACCTTGAAAGTGCTGGCATTCACAGGCGTGGCCGGGCTCCTGGGCTTGCAGGCGCTGGCACAGGTGGCCGTCATCAACTCGGCGTATTCGTCCATGGACCTTCAAACCATTTGCCGTCCGCCCACCGCGCAGGAGCTGGCTGCCATGCCCGTCGCACAACGGGAATCGCTCGAGCGCGTTCTTGGCGCACCGGAAGGTGCCGAACGGTACCAGGCAGACTGTCGCCGCGGTCTCCCCATGAACGGCCCGGTGGCGTTGAAGGTGGCCGATCTATTAACCGCTTTACGCGCGGGTGGCATTCCTGTTAGTGATCAGGCAGGGGCCACGCCAACGACGCCTCTCTCTATCTACGGCGGGCCAAAAAGTGATATTCCGGACGCGACCTATATCACCCGTGACATCCAGGGCGAACGGTATCTGGACAGCAGTCTGATCATTCCCTTTCTGAAACAGGTCACCTCACTGCCGCTGCACCTGGACGGCCTCACCAATCCGGTGCTAAGTGTAGGGGACGTGACGTTGCAGCTAGGCACCTCGGCGGCACCCGTCCAGGCCACGGATTTGCTGACCTTCGCGCTGATGAGCGAACGGCAGACCAACAGCGCGCTGCCCCTCCCGATCACCCTCGCCATGCCGGGTCAGCCCAAGCCGGGCGGGCCACCTTCGCCCCGGCTGGCCGTGCTTGGCCTGGACGGCGACCTTTACGCGGTGCTGCAGAACAGCTCCAGGCTCCGTGGGGGTGAGACGGATCTGCTGAGTGTCCGGAGTCTGAGCGGCGGAGCGTTGGATGTGGGACTCACCAGGCAGAGTGCGCCACTGATCGTTGACTCTGTGGAGGCTATGGACGCTGCCACGGCCCAGGGGAAGGTGGCGGTGATCGTCTACAGGTTCGACGCCTCAGACCTGCGAAGCCTCAAGCTGACGGTGCTGGATCCCGGGCAGGTGAAGGTGGTGAACCCATGAAGCGCTGGTGGCTCCTGGGGCTGGCGCTCTTCTCGCTGGCAAACGCGGGCGGCGGCCACCGGACCCCTGTCACTGTTACGCTCCAAGGGGCGAACTGCACGCCCGCCCTGGGGACGGTCACCTTCGGCATGACCTTCGACGCCGCGGCCTCGGCGCAGATGGCCGACATTTTTGCCTCGGATCAGGCCGCCCGATCGGGCCCTGGGGCGATTGACTGGGAGACGGTGGCGCGCGAGGACCGGGAGCGGCGCGAACAGACGCTGAAACTGCTGCAATCAGGCCGCCTGTCCACCCCGGCAGATTTCGTGGGGGCGGCCTTTCTCTTCCAGCATGGCGACTGTCCAGCGGCCTACGAGTTGGCGAGTAAGCTGGCGGCCCAGGCGATCGCGGCGGGAGAGCGCCCTGGAAGCAGTCCCCACCCTATCGCGCGGTGGATCTATGCGGCGACGTATGACCGCTGGCAGCGCAGCCTGGGTCAACCGCAGAAGTACGGCACGCAGTACCTCAGGGTGGGCGAGGGCTGCAATTACAGGTTGGAGCCGTATGATCCAGCCACCACCGACGCCGAGCGGGCGGCGTACGGCGTCCCTCCGCTGGAGGAGGCGCTGGCTCAGGCCGAGCAATTCACGGCCGAGTGTGCGTCCAGGTAGACGCCCTGAGCGCTCTCCCTGGTTCCACATGACGCCCCTGCAGAAGTGCTTCCAGCCTACCCACATGTCCGTTCGTCCCCTCACCCGCGGAATCCATGTGGACCGTGCCTTCATCATCCGGCAGGACAGCGTAGATCAGTTGGCCTGAATTTCACGTCGCCGGCCAATGACTCACGCGCAGCTCGTTTTCAGTGGCCGGAACCATCTTCAAGCTCTGTTGTGGCACCGTCACCATCGTCTTGACGCACCCTCGCTTTTTGACGGGGAGTGAGGGCATGGGCACCTCGAGCCAGAGACGTCCGTGCTGGGGTGTAGGCTTTTGCGTCCTTTACAGCACCTACGCGTCAAGCTGACAGGTGGCGTCCTCACCACTGCTGGCTTGGCGAACCGAGGCGGGGTCTTGGGAGATTACGCCGTCATCTTTGAGGACCTCGCGGAGGTTCCAGGGCTACTGGACGATCTCGCGGGTGGACTGGGTCATGGAAATGGTCCTTGAAGAGGAGGGCGGTCAAGACTCAAGAATGAAGCGAGCGAATTGGCCACGGTAGGCACCCCTTGTTGCGCCAGACGGTGCAGCAGTTCGGCCATGGTCAAGGAAGGGGCCCGGTACCTTGCCTGCTGCGCGCGAAGGGCCTCAATCAGGATATCCGCCTGGTCCGGCAGAAAGCCCCCCAGGAACTCATCCGGAGAAACAGCGCGCAGGCTGGAAGCGTCCAGCACTGCTGGCGGGGTTCTGGCAAGTTAAGCGCGATAGGCTGAGCGTCTGTGACTGATCGTAAGCCTTACCGCCACCGGTTTCCGCTCAGCATCATCCAGTACGCTATTTGGCTCTATCATCGCTTTTCCCTCAGCCAGCGTGATGTTCAGGAACTGCTCCAAGAGCGCGGAATTCAAGTCAGTCATGAGACGCTGCGCCAGTGGAACATCAAATTTGCACCGCTCCTCACTGAAGAACTACGACACCGAGAACCCCGTAGGGGTTCTCTGTGGTTTCTGGATGAGGTCTGCATCGAGATCAAGGGCAAAAAGCATTGGTTATGGCGGGCCGTCGACGACTCCGGCGCAGTGCTAGACCTCTTGTTGCAAGCTCGGCGAGATACCCAGGCGGCGAAGACTTTTCTTGGAAGGCTTTTGGTGAATTACGACGTGCCAGACGTCATGCACACCGACAAACTCTGGAGCTACGGAGCGGCTATTCGGGAACTTCCCGTGCTCCACACTGTGGAGCACGTCCAGGTCATCTCGACGGCTCGCTGTAACAACCTGATTGAGCAGTCCCATCGGCCCACCAGGCAACAAGAACGAAGCCAGATTGGCTTCAAGAATCCCTGCAGGACGCAGGAATTCTTGGCCCTGCATGCCCGCATTTCGAATCTTCAGCAGCACACTCGTACGACTGTTCCCGCCCACCTCCGAAGAATCAAGCAGAACCGTGCCCATCTGGCATGGCAAACCGCCGTTGAAGTGGCCGTCTGAAGTTCAGACGGCCACTGACATCACACGGCCCATTACTGATTAACGTGCCAGAACCCATCCATTCAAGGAGTCTGTCAGCCCCCGTGCCGCTTCTGGTCAAAAGCCGCTTCGGTTCTATAAATCGCCCAGTATTTCTTTCGCAGTCGTCTTGCCGCTTTGACCTGAAACCCTTTCTCTGAATGGGTAGGAGGATACACCTATGGGATGTCACCGGTGAAAAAAGGTTGGGAGAAGACATGGGGTGACGCGTGTGCCGAGTACAACTGCCCGTTCGGACCCACGGGCGAGGCCAGGAGGATGGCGTGGGCCAGGGTCACACCTCAACGGACCGTCTTCTCGAGGCTGATGAAGACCGGGCCGACGCCGACGGCCTTCTGAAGGGTGCGCACTGTCGGTTGATAGCCAACGGGACATCCACCCTACGGTTGCAAACGGTGCCAGCCATGCCACGAGAGCCGTTTGGGAAGGGAGATCACCTCTACAATCAGTCCAGCAACACAGCCCTACGGCAGCGGTCTGTCGTTCGCCTTTGTGAAGGAGCTTGAAAACATGACAGCTCGGGACAAGCACCTACGTTTTGACCTGGACGCACGGGTGATGACCACGGAAAAGGAATTTCACTCCGAAATAGCCGGAAAGATGAGTTTTCCCTCCTCTTATGGGGGAGGTATGAATGCCTTGTTTGATGTACTCACTGATTTGGCCTGGTTTGACTTCGATTCTTTGGAAGTTAACATTCAGAATTCAATTTTTCTTCTCGTTGATGAGCCACCAGAGTTGAGAAGAACACTTCAAGAAGTCCTGAATGACGTCAGTCAATATTGGTCCCAGCCACTTGAACTCGGCGAAGCCTGGGATCATCCTGCAATTGAATTTAAAGTGACGTATGCTGCATATCAGCTTGATCTCCTCTAAAACCCAATGCTGTGCTTAAAATACTCGGCATTGAGAACTGATCTGACGCCCCGGTCCCCAACTCGCTTTGTTCTCTGCAGCCTTGACTGGGAGAACCCAAAGGAACTCCAAATTCTCCTTTCAAGCTTCAAGTAAGCCCTCAAAGCAAAAGACTGGCTTCCAGAAACTGTGAGTCTGCGCTTGCCGGGAGCCGAGTTCCTCCCGTGAAGTTGAAGTGTTTCGCGCCCAACTTCAATCTCAAGCGTCCAAACGACGGCTGGCTCTCACAGCGCTCGACGAACTCCAGTGCAGCCTGACTGAACTGCAGTTTCTTCGGGGCGCTTCTGGCCCCTCCGCGCGGCTGCGCCGATCAGCGTTGATGCAGTTAATCCGCACGTTCGGCGCTTGGAGGCTCATTTCGGTGTTCGGGTGGAGCCCCATCTCCCAGATCCACCACTCGACCAGCCAGCCCCACGGCATTCTTCAGAGTGAATGATTTCCTGGGGCGGACCGCGGTGAGGGGGTTAAACAGAGAGGACCCTTCACCGTGGACGCCCTCACCAGAGGCTGTGACGCTGCCTTTCTGACGCAGAGTGCTTCTTTGCGTCATGTAGATCACCGCTTGAGCTAGAGGCCCTCTTGCATGCTTCCAGACACAGTTGTTCCGCGGCCTCTGTTGGGAGCTTGCCCTTTCTTGAGCTTGCGCTGCATCTTCAACCGAGTCGCTTCAGCCGCTGCCTTGAAGTCGATCAGGCCCGCTTCAATGTTCGACACGGTCAACTCAGGCTGCTGGGGCTCAGGAGCACGCCCCGGCGATGCGGGAACCAGGCGAGAAAACGCCGCTTCCCGACAGAGCTCTTCGTAGCGGCCATCCACCGCGCCCGGCACCCCATCCGGATTTAACTGCCGCACCAACAGGTATTCGAGGAAGGTGGGCTCCCCACGGTCCATGACGGGCAGCAGCGTTCCCACATAGAAGGAACTGTAGGCCCGCCAGGCCGCTGCCAGGGGTCCGCTTGGCCAGTGGGCGATTTCCGGATGATGCGCGCGCAGCTTCTGGAGTTCATCTCCTGGTAACGTACTGCGCCCGTACCGTCCTGGATCCAGGACCAGCACTGGGCGCACCACGTCATACAGCCCCCGGGCGAAACAGACCACACGCCCCTGCGCTTCCCAGACACGCAGCAGGCTCCGGATCTGTTGCTGAGCGGTCTCCGCACGGGAGCCGTACACTGCCTCGGCCAGCCGCTCCACCGTCATGGGCCAGGCGGCCTGCCGGGCCAGCTGCCAGTCCACATCCACCACTGTTGCTGTGCTGAACAGACCCGGCAGGCGCGCAGGGCTCAGGTCTGAGGCCGTCACACGCGGCAACGCGTCGGCAGTCGGACCTTCTTTCCCTGGCATCATGTGCAGCTGACCGCGCAGGAAGGAGCGAGCATCGTCGAGGTGGATGGAGAGGGACGCCTTCCTTCCCTGGCCCCGCTGCGGCGCGCTCTGGAGGTGATAACGGCGCACCCAGCGCTTCAAGCCAACGGGACTGACCTCCGCCAGCTCGGCCAGATCCGCCAGGCTGACCCAGCAGTACTGGTCAGCCTGAGGTCCGTAGAGGTGACGTGTGGCCTGTTCGAGGGTGCAATGCAGTTCTTCAGCGACGAACGCGGGACTGAGCGGGCCGTAGACCTGTTGGAGCTGACGGAGATGCTCTTGGGGCGGGAGAGGGCTGTCGACGTGGTCAGGACTCAAGTCTCTATCGTACCTCCGTCAGACTGGTTGACGTCTGTGACAGTGGCTACGCCTTGACCCATCTCTCCATCGCTGGGTGCTCATGGTCCAAGAGAGCAGGGCACTCCTGCGCAGAGGAGAGCGGATGAGATGGCCCGCAGCCTACGGGCAGGTTCAGCTGTGGACGGGATCGCTGTCGTCGCTGGGCCGGCCGTGATGCTGGGGTTGCGGTGTCTGGTCAGGCATCTCGGTGCTGAGGGTTTGCGGAGCAGGCTGCTCATCCACGTTCTGGTCCGGCTCAACCACGCCGCTCTGGGGCACTTGTCGAAGGGCGGGTGCCTGGGCCATCCTGCGGATGTGATCAGCAGGTTCTGCGCGTAGCGTGAGGGGTAATGACCCATCCTTCCGAACAGCGCGTACGTGAAGTCGCTCTGGCTGAGCTCACCTCACCAACCCTGGAGAGCACCACCCAGTTCTTCGGCGTTCATCCGCTCCAACTGCAGGGAGGCCAGCCTCAGGTCCACGCTGTTTTGACGCGGGAGGACCTGTGGGAGGTGTATTTCAAGCCTGAGACTGAGCCGTACTTTCTCGTCATGCTGGTGGAGCGGCAGGGACAGGGCCTGTCCGTGCGTGGCTGTCGTGCGGAGGCCAGGACAAGTGTGTGCCTGAGCATTACGAGCAAGGAACTCACCTCGAACGACATCACCGCTGCGGTCACACTGACCCCCACCGAAGCGTGGAGCAAAGGCGACGCTCGCCCACATCCCCGCCAGCAGCACCTGGGGCCGTACACCTTCACCCGGTGGAGCTTCTGTCCGGATGGAGACCTTCCTGGTCGATTTGAGGACAAGTTGACGCATCTTCTGGACCTCACCGAACCTGCTGCCCCACGAATCCAGGCGCTGATTCCCTCCTGTACGGTCAGCCTTGTGGTGGGGTACTGGGGCTATACACAGCAAATGTGGGGCATAGTCGGCGCAGCGCACGACATGGCCCGAATTGCCGCACTGGGCGCCGATTTGGACATCGACTTGTACGCCTCTGGTCCTGAGTTGATCGACTAACCGGGCACCGACTCTGAATCTTTGGACAACCTGTAATCTCTGCCTGGATTCAAACACAACTTGGCAATCAATTCCTGTCTCATATGACTTCTTCTACAATAATATCTAGTTTTGAAGATCTATACAAATCATCACCGAAAATTGTTATTTTCGCTCTCGGTTGACCTAACTTCAAAGTGACATTGCCATCAGTAATTGCGTCTCCGACACATACTTTTCCGGAAGGAACATCAATAATTTCCGAACATATTTTAAACTCGTTTAAGATTAGTTTAGAGGCTTCAATCAAGCTTATTAGCCTTATAATGACGGAACCTTCATAAGGACTGTTTGTAGCTACCGAAATCACAGTAGCTGTTCTAGAGAATGGCTTACCTTCATCGCCAGTCCAATCTGAGAAATCAGATGTTGCACTGTCCCAAACTGCAACTTGACCAAACTCTCCGTTGGCATCAATAATTTTCATTTTAGACCTTCTCATCTGAATCTCTTGACTTGTAATTGGACAAGCGTGGATCATTGACCAGTGGCCTGAAATTCAGATCATCTAATTAGAGGTGTTCGGCCAGATGACGAAGGCACTTTCTATTGGTGATCGAGGTTTGACACTTACCCTACTAGGTTTTAGAGAGGCTGAGACGGTTCAATATTTTCTTCTTCAAGTATCCGGAGTGATCACTTTGGTCAGTATGGTGCGACAGGAGCAAGCTCCACGCATAGGATTAACGTAGAGGGTGCCCAAGTCCCTGGGCGCGGTCAAGTCATCTAAGACCCTCTGGCTCCCTCTCGGGATTCCTCTTCCCTCCTGTCGCTGTATCAGTCTATGACGTGTAAGGCCAGGGTTGCTAAAACAGCGGCATGTCCTGATAAACACGCTGCGTTCTCGAGCCGAGATCCACCCAGCGCGTCGTGTTGACGGGTGAGTGAATCTGTAAGGAACCAGGTGATCCACCCATCCAGGCAGTACGATGATGATATGACCGAAGCCAAACGCTTCGAAGATCCAGGCGCAACTCTTTTTTCATTCCTGGGTGACCCTTTCCTCATCGTGTGCCCCCGATGTGGCCGATGTGCGCGCGTCGCCAAAAGATCTGCCACTGAACCCGTTGTGACCTGTCTTTCATGTGGTTATGCGAAGTCGTGTGTATCGCCGTACAACGCCATGCAGATTCCCAACGATCGGCATGAGCCCACAGATCCCTACTTCCAGCTGCCGTTGTGGCTTCAGGAACCCGTCGGGCGGCATGTCTTATGGGCGTTAAATTCAGTGCACCTGGACTACCTCGAGGCATACGTCACTGCCACATTACGGCAACGGACTCATCTCAGAAACTGGCAGAACAGTAGCCTTGCCAGTCGTTTGCCCCAATGGCTCAGTTCGGCGGGAAATCGAGATGCTGTTACGGCTGCTATACAACAACTCCGCCAAAAGCTGGCTTGACCGCGACGCGGTCAGGCATGGCCTTAAGCACACTCCAAGAGACCTGTTTAAGTGGTGCTTGGGTAGTGGGCCAGATTCGTGACGATGGATGTGGTCAAGCGACCCCAGTAAGCGCGAAGCGCTGGTGCTGCATATCACTCGGGAGCGGAACCGTCAGCACGCTCTTGCTCACCGACACGAATCCAATGACGGCATTGAACGGCTGCACATTGAACGTGTGCAGCAACTTCAGGAAGAGGCGTCCAGCCCTTCTTAAAGCCGGGGATCGAGCACCTCACTCTCGAGCGCACTCACCCCAAAGACGCACTCGTGTAGGCGCCGCAGGGGCTCTCCCTCCACGAAACGTTCAAGACCCTCGAGGCCCAGCGCGAATTCCCGCAGCGCCAGCGTCCGTTTCCCGCTCAACCCCCGTTGACGCAGCCGCGTCAGGTTCTCTGGCAGGGTGTACTCCGGACCGTAGATGATCCGCAGGTACTCGCGCCCGCGCACCTTGATGGCCGGCTGGACCAGCCCCTTGCGTCCCCGCACGACGAAGCTCAGCGGTTTGACCACCATGCCCTCGCCGCCCTGCCCAGTCAGAGCCAGCCACCAGTCCTCGGCCGCCGTCACGTTGGCGGCATCGTTCAGGTCCACCTCACGGTGGGCCGTCGCCATAAAAAGATCCGGGTCTGCTCCGGCCAGCCGCGCCAGGGAGTTCAGGTGCCACAGGTGATCCTGATCGGTGTGGACGTGTCCCTCGCTGGCCAGCAGGTGGAACGGGGCGACGCGCACATCCGCGATCGACGACACCCGACGCACGTACTGCCGGTAAGCGTCCACGTAAGCGCCAGTCAAGGCAGCGCGTTCCTGGGTCCTTTCTAGCAGGTCACCCAGCGGGAGCCCCCGGGCCACTGCCGCCTCCAGGGCCTTCAGCTCGGCCGGGAAGGTGGCGGACGCCGCGCTGCCCACTGCCGCGTACTGCCGCCGGATCAGCTCGTCGGCCTTGAAGGACCACGGCAGGATCTCCGCGTCCAGCACCGCCCAGTCGGAGTTCAGCTCATTCCACAGTCCGCTGGTCTCGAACGCCCCTCCCAGCCGGGCCAGCACCTCAGCCTCCATCGCCTCATCACCGAAGAAGGCGCGGCCCGTGCGGGTGTAGATCCTGCCGACACGGCCATCCTCCACCCCGAAACGCGCGCGGGCCGCGCCAGCGTCGCGGGCCACCACGAGTACTGCACGAGATCCCATGTGCTTTTCCTCGCACACCACGCGCTCCACTCCGGCCCGGCGGTAGTGCTCGAAGGCCTCGGTGGGGTATTCCAGATACCCTTCCCGCGCGCTGGTCTCGCTCGGACTCATGGTGGGCGGCAGGTAGACCAGCCAGCGCGGGTCCACCGCGAAGCGGCTCAGGGTTTCGAGCGCCGCGCCGCTCTGGTCCTCACGCACGGTGATGTTGCCGCGCAGCCGCGTGGCGATCAACCGTTTGCCCGTCACGTCCGCCAGGTCCAGCACCTCGTCGTGCGCCTGCTGCGCACTCTGGGGGTCTGATGGACGTTGCAGAGGCCGCACCGGTTCCGCGTAAACCTGCCGGGCCGGCACGCTGACTAGGTCCCGCTCCGGGTAACGCAGCGCGGTGAGCCGGCCGCCGAACACGCAGCCGGTGTCGATGTCGACCGTGCGGTTGAGCCACTGCGGCTCCGGCACCGGGGTATGCCCGTAGACCACGGTGGCCGCTCCCCGGTACTCCGCGGCCCAGTTCCAGCGCACCGGCAGCCCGAACTCGTCGGTCTCGCCCGTCGTTTCGCCGTACAGCGCGAACTCGCGGACCCGGCCCGAGGCGCGCCCCTGGTACGTCTCCTTCATCCCAGCGTGCGCCACCACCACCTGTCCGTCGTCCAGCACGTAGTGGCTGACCAGTCCCTCCAGGAAGTCGGTCACTTGTTGCCGGAACTCGGGCGACTCGGCCTCCAGTTGCTCCAGCGAGCGGTCCAGCCCGTGGGTGACGCTGACCTTGCGGCCTCGCAAGGCTTTCACCAGCTTGATGTCGTGGTTGCCGGGAACACACAGCGCCGTGCCGTTTTGAACCATGCCCATGACCAGCCGCAGCACCCCTGGCGTATCCGGCCCGCGGTCCACCAGATCGCCCACGAACACGGCCTTGCGGCCTTCCGGGGGGATGACAGACAGGTCATCCCTGACAGCGTACCCAAGCTTGGTCAACAGATCCCGCAGTTCGTCCAGGCAGCCGTGGACATCCCCGATGAAGTCGAAGGGACCGTGCTCGTGGCGCAGGTTGTTGTACAGCGGCATGCGGGTGACCTGGGCGGCGGCCACCTGATCTTCTGAGTTCAGGACGGTCATCTGGCGGAAGCCTTCAGCCTGCAACTTCCGCAGGGAGCGCCGCAGGCTCCCCATCTGCTGCGAGACCACGCGGGCCGCGAAGGGGCGGTCCGGGCGCGCGCGGTGTCGGGCCAGCAGGAGCTCCTCGGGAAGATCGAGCACCAGGGCCACGGGCAACACGTCGAATTCCTTGGCCAGCTCGACGATCCTGCGCCGCGCGTCGGGCTGTACGTTCGTGGCGTCGATCACCGTCAGCAAGCCGCGTGCCAGCCGCTTGCGGGCGACGTGGTACAGGCTGTCGAAGGCGTCGTTGCTGGCGTCCAAGGCGTTCTCGTCCCCGGCCACCAGCAGGCGGAAAGCGTCGCTGGACAACACTTCTCCAGGACGGAACAGCCGGTGCGCCAGGGTGGTCTTGCCTGAACTGGACGCGCCGATGAGCGCCACCAGGCACAACTCGGGCAGATTGATGGTTCCGTTCCCCGTCCTTGCCTCGCCCTGAGTCACTGGCCCGCCCCCTGACTGAAGACCGCCATCTGCGTGGGCGATCCCAGCGCGGCGTCCTGCGGACCGATCTCCTTAAAAATCACGCCATACCCGTAGTCTGCCGCCACACCCCCGGCCCACGCCTGGAACTGCGCGCGGGTCCATTCGAAGCGGTGGTCCGTGTGCCGCGCGCTGCCCGCAGGCAGCGTGGCCCACGTGGCGTTGTACTCCTCGTTCGGGGTGGTCACGATCACCGTCCCGGGGCGCGCCTGCCCGAAGACCACGCGCTCGAGCGTCCACAGCCGCTGCGGGTCCAGGTGTTCGATGACCTCCACCAGCGCCGCCGCGTCGTATCCGGACAGCCGGGCGTCGCGGTACGTCAGGGAGCCCTGCAGCAGCGTCAGGCGCTGGCGGTACGTTTCCGGCAGTTCGTCCAGGCGCAGCCGGCCCCTGGCGCGGGCCAGTTCCCGCAGGCTGACGTCCATGCCGGTCAGGCGCTCGAACTGCCGTTCGGGCAGCAGGCGGGCCAGCAGCTTGCCCTCCCCGCAGCCCAGATCCAGCACGCTCTTCGCGCCGCTCGCCAGCAGTGCCGCCGTGACGGCGTCCAGGCGCTGATCGTTCAGGCGGGGCTCGGGAGACGGCACTGCCTCCTCGCCGTCATCGGCAAACTGCGCTTGCACGGCGCGTTGCAGGGAGCGCTGGTGCTTGAGGGCCCGGCGGGTAATCAGGTCACGTTCCGGATGGTCTTCCAGCCAGCCCTCCCCGAGCCGCAGCAGCTTGTCCACTTCCGACTCGTCGACGTAGTAGTGCTTGGCGTCGTCCAGTACCAGGATCAGGACCGACAGGTGCGCGAGCAGGTCTTTTAAGCGAATCTCGGCGTCCAGGGTCAGGTCCAGGTACGGGCTGTCACCCCACTCCGGGAAGGCGGGATCGAGGGGGTGGGGCCGGGCGGTGACGCGGTACCCCAGCGGCCCGAACAGCCGTCCGGCCAGGTCAGGGCCCCCGCGCGACGGGACGGCGGGCAGCTGCACATGGAAGGGCAGGGCCGCCTGGGCCAGATCCGGGCGTTCCTTGCTGCGGCCGGCCATCGCCGTGCCGAAGGCGGCCCGCAGCGCGCCGCTCAGGAAGCTCGACGCCGCGTAGGGACGGTCATTTACGTACGGCTCCAGGGGGAGGCTGCCCGCGCCCTGACGGCCTCTGGAGATCAGCACCGGATCGACTTCGACCAGGACCGCGACGGTGCAGCGCTCCTGGCTGACCTCGGGGTAGAACACCTGCGCCTGACCGACGGGCAACTCGAAGGTAAACGTACGGTCCGGGTGCTTGTGCAGCAGGTAACCGAGGTCGGTGGCGGGCTGGTGGGTGGTGGTCAGGGTCAGCAGCATGGGGGTCCTGGAATGGATTCAAGCACAGCCGTCGTATGGCTGTGTCTTGACGGGTGCTGAATGGGGGTCAGCGGCGAGCGTTTTTGTTCGGTTTCATCGAAGAGGCGTCAGCTGGGCAGGTCCAGTGTTTGTTACTGCGTTGCACTGGCCGTCAAGAGTGTCTCGACTCAGCGAAGGCTGCCCGAGAGAGAAGGGGGAAGCGCCAGGGTGCTGGTTCTGCCGGCCTTTGCACGGGATGACCGACGCTGGGCTTCCTGCTGGCGGTTTGGTCTGATGCCCTGGTAGGCGACGACAGAGCGCCGGTGCCGCTGGACACCCTCGAGCAGGACGAGGAACGGACCGGGACGAACACCGGCGGCCCCTGGACTTCCGGTGTGGATGAAGAACGACGCGTTGAAGCGCTTTCCTGTAGAAACGCGCGGGCCAGTCACAATAGAGGGCTGGACCGAATCTTGTCTTGATTTCACCTGACGCTGTCAGCGGCGGACGCGTTCAGCGCGAGGGGTCACGACTGGCGAGTGGGAGTGACGCGCCTCGCCCGGCGTCCCAGGCTGCTTTTCAAGCGGCGGGCGACGGCTTGAACACATCGACGGCAGGTGAGTGGGCCGGTGACCTGGGGAGCCTCGACATACCGTTTCGGGCCGTGGCCACACAGCGCCGCGCCGTCCGAGAGACGCACCAGATGTGTCGCGCCGCCGGGTGCGAGTTGGAAAGCGTGCGGCTCGCTGAGGCGGTGACGTGCGGCGATCTCGGCGCACGCCTGTTCGAAGGGCAATTCTTGCAGGTCTGCGTGTGGCGGCGCGGTGCGGTGACGAAGTGCGGCGGGAGACTGGGGTGCGGCCATGATGGGCACTGTAGTGCGGCGCTGAAGAGCATTTCTGCCGCATTGGTCAAGCTGATATTCCCCATATGAGCGCGAGGGTTCTGTCAGGTTCATCGTGGATGGGGCAGACGAATCGCGGGGGTGGCCTGAACTTCAGGCCACCCCTGCGTTGATCTTGCGCCACACCTGAAATCCCAGCAGTTGATTCCTTCTGCTGATGGGGGTTGGAACCGTCGTTCGGGAATAGCAGTCCAGGTTGGCGATCCGAGCGTGGAACTTCAAGACCTCCTGGGCTCACCTGGGCTTACTCGAACCAGGCTGACTCCGCTCTCGTCGTCGTGTGGAACTATGAGACCGCAGGGTCAGATGCTGGCCACGGGCGGCCGAGATGACCTGCTGGTGGACGGCCGCCTTTAGGGCTGGGAGTGTTCGACTGGCGGCACCGTCACTGGCCAACCTGTCGGTGCAGCTCATTTCTGAATCGTTGAATTCGCCGAGCAGTCGAAGCAGGAATGTTCTCGCCGCTCCAGGATCTCGGTGGCGTTGAGGCAAGACATCGAGCACGCTCCCGTGCTCGTCTCCAGCCCTCCACCGCCAGTGCCGGACACCTCCGATGGGTGGACACCCCTCGTCCATGTGCCACCGCGAGCCCCGCCTGAGTTCCCGGTGAGGCAGCTCGTCAGCGCTGAGCGGCGAGAAGTTGACGTTCCACTCGCCAAGTGTGTCGTGACTGACGTCGAGCCCGCGCTCCTGAAGCAGGGCCTGTCCGTCCCGCTAGCTTAGCGGTGGGACAGCTTTCTGGGCATGCCCGATGATACTTCCCTTTGAATCGCTGGCGATCGGGCTGACGGTCAGTCACTGGCGGCCACCCTACCGCTTAACCTGCCAGAACTCATGCCTGGGCTATGGGGTCCAGCGCCACGCCGACGGTGATCCTGGTCTTGCCAGCGACAAGTGGGACTGGCAGCAAGCAAAGCAAAACGCAGCAGGCTTCGCTCTCGCGGCTGGAATAGATCAATCTTCAGGCCATGCCAGGGCTCTGCCTACCGGTCTACAGCCTGGCACCATCACCCTCACGCTTCGTCCTGAGGAGTGGCTCGCCGGGAAGTCCGTGACCATATGCCCGCCATTCGCGCCGGGCGGCCTTCCGCCGCAGCGACACCGAGAAAGGTCATAAGCACCAGGGCGCCCAAGCCGAGCGACGTCGTCAGGCCGGCCGCTGCGGCAAAGCCCAAAAGCGCCAAGACCCCCAGACCCAGGAGATGTGAGACGGGCAGCTGCCCGTTTGCAGTTCGTTTGAACAACGCATTGCCGATCAAGAACACGCCTGCGCCGCCCACCACGGCCACCGCCTCATGCATCCCCGCCGGATCAAGCGGATGCGCGAGGATCAGCTCGTCGCCCACGGCGGAAAGCACGATGCCTGCCACGATGGGAACATGCAAATACGTGTACGCGAAACGTGCGAGGCGGCCCGGGTCGTCTGAATCCCGGATGGTCTTGGCCACCACTTCTGCGTTCACGACAAAGTAGGTCCACCACATCGCCGCACTCAGGCTGAAGGTCAGGCCAAGGGCCAATGCGGACACCCCACTCCACACACCGTCAGCGAACGTCTTTCCCGTCACGAGAATGCCTTCCCCAAGAGCGATGATCACGAACAGGCCTGCCCGCTCGGCCATGTGTTCGCCGCTCACGGCCCATTCACGCGTGCGGGTCGGACCCAGGCGCGGCAAAGCGTAACCTGCAGCGGGACCAACGTAGTCAATGGCCAGCGCCCCGAGCCACCAAGCCAGCCGGGTGTCTGCAGACGAGAACGCCCCGATCAGCCAGAGCACACCACCGAAGGCGAGCCACACGGTGATGCGCGTGAAATTGCGCCGTTGTGTCCCGTCCGCGGACATGGCCCACCAGGCGAAGAGGCTGCGGCCCACCTGAAATGTGACGAGCGCGGCCGCGAACACCACACCACGCTCGCCAAACGCTCCGGGCAGCGCGGCGGACATCAGCAGCCCAGTTACCATCAAGGCGATCAACATCAGCCGTACTGGAAAGTGGGCAGGATCCAGGAAGTTGGTGACCCAGGAGGTGTACACCCACGCCCACCAGACCGCCAAGAGCAGGACCGCAGTCTGGATCGCCCCCAGAACCGTGAAATGCTCGAGCAGAAAATGCGAGAGTTGGGTGATCGCGAAGACAAAGACCAGGTCAAAGAACAGTTCGAGGAAGGTGACGCGGTGTCCGCCCTCCTCGGCGTGATGGCGCATCAGGTGGGGCGAGACGACTGGCATCATATGGATCTCCGCTTAAGAGAAAGCATCAGGGCGTCGGCCGCCCCTGCCCGCGGGTGCCCAGAGCCATGACGCCACCGATGATCAGGGTTACCAGATCTACCGCCACGAAAACCCCAGGAAGCCACTAAATCCGGTGCCATGGACGCTGAGCGTTAGAGCTGGCAAGCCAGGCCCGGCTTGTGGAGTGATATTCATCCGTTTCTCCTCTTGAGGGGGACAGGGGCGACGAGTTGAGGCAACGCAGCAGTGGGGAGAGTGGGCTGGCGCTCAGGGCGATTCGCGGCACCCGGTGACAGCCAGCACTCGGTGCTCGGCAGAGCAATGCGGCAACTCACCGAAATTCCTCTCCGAACATCCGTATCGTGGAGGGTGAAGTTGCACTTGTCCAATACTTTCTGGTCGGGAGTGGATCACTCTAGCGGTGCTTGCCCTACATGCTGCCGTCACCAGCGCTTTCCTCGATGGCTGACCTCCGAAAGGTCTCCATTCCTGACTAATTTCGCTGCCGTCGCCACGCTGCACAGCGCGGTAGCTGCCGTCTATCCGCACGCCACTGACCGGTTGTGTTGCCTGAACGTGATTGGGGTAGCCTGACCCGCCGTGACCGATGCCAGGCCGTACCGCCACCGTTTTCCCATGACGATCCTCCAGCACCCCCAAAAAGCTGTACCACCCGCTGCCGCCGAGCTCCCGTGCTGTCCAAGCAGTGCTGCATCAGCGCTGCCCACAAGGTCAGCCACGAGACCCTCCGACAATGGTGTCCTACGTCCGGCTCTCTCTTCTCAGAAGACCTACGGCACTGAGAGGGGACGCCGGGGTTCCCGGTGGTCTCTGGATGAAGGCTGGACGAGCGTCGATGGGGTTGGCCATTGGCTCTGAAGGGCTGTGGACGAGCCCGGATACCTCCCTGATCGTCTCCTCCAACGGCATCTCGCTACCGAGACAGCGAAGACCGTCCTGACCAGGCTGCTCGGGGAATCCATTCTCCCAGAGGTGATGCAGACCGACGGGCTCCGCAGCGACGGTTCGCAAGAGCCCAAGTCTGGGAGAGGGCGACCATCAGCTGCTCTCGACCGCCCGCTACACCATCACCCTGCAGGAACGCCAATCTCCACGGCGCCGTGTTCGACAACCGAGCGACGGAAATGCGCTCAAGCATGCCTGAGCCTCCACGCCCAGGGCACCAATCACGATCATTCCCGCACCAGCGTCACTGCCGTCAACAGAAAAAGCAACCAAAATCAAGCCTTCCAGACGTGGTTGGCCGTCGCGGCAGGGGTAGTCGGAGGCTCAGGTCACCCCTGCCCTCAGCCTGCCGTGACCCCAGTTCAGGCCACACCACCGCTCCACCCTCAGCGTGTACGGGAGACTGGGCTCCGTCCCGGTGAATGCCAGGGCGGCGTCTTTGAGCATCTTGGTGGAGCAACAGCAGCTCAGATCTCAGTCTGCTCGCGGTGCAGCATCGCCTGCTCAATCTGACTGGTTCGTGACATTTTGCCGCTGTGTCAGGCCCCCAGAACACAGTGGTCTAAGATGGCTCCATATGCCGCCAGAGTTAAAGCCGTCCGCCGAAGGGTTGAGGGTTCAACACCCGGGTCTCCAGGTTCACAGCTGTGAGGCCGCGTGTTTTTGGACCGCAGGGTCATGACCGTCTATGGAGTCATCGGCGTCGGGGCCATCTCGGCAGCCATTGTGCGTGGACTCTGCCGGACAGACCAAGCTGATCCTCCTCCCACCGTGCTGCTGTCACCGCGCAACGCCCAGCTTGCCGCTGAGTTGGCTGAACATTTCCCCACTGTTCGGGTGGCCGAGAGTAACCAGCAGGTCGTCGATGGTGCGTCGGTGCTCCTCCTCTGTCTGCGCCCACAGGATGCCCCGCCCGTCCTCAGCGCCCTGACCTTCCGCCCAGGTCTGCCGGTGGTTAGTGTGATGGCAGGGTTCACGGTCCGTGCCCTGGCTGACCTTGTTGCGCCAGTGACTGACCTTGCCCGCAGCATCCCACTGCCTGCCGTGGAGCTTGGTGAGGGCGTCACGCCGGTGTTCCCATCTTCTCCCGCAGCGATCACCCTGTTCGGTCAGCTGGGAACAGTCCTTGAGGTCCCAGACGAGCAAACCCTTGAAGCCCTGTCAGCGTCTACAGCGACAGTGGCCGCCATGCTGAAGTACATGGAAACCACCTCGGCATGGCTGGCCAGAAAAGGGGTGTCCGCACCTCTGGCCTCACGTTACGTGGCGGCAGTTTTCGCCGGGGTCCTGACCCCACTCCAGACAGCGGCGGCGGTGGACTTTAGAGCGCTTTCCCAAGACCACCAGACGCCGGGCGGGATCAACGAACAGTTCCTTGGCGTGCTGGAGCAGGCTGGGCTGTCCAGGGCGGTAGAGGGTGGGCTGAATCAGGTTCTGGAACGGCTTGATCCCTCCCAGAACCACGGATCAGCAGATGGAAACCTCCCCGTCTCGTAGCACTGCTGTGCCCAACTCCAGCCCTCAGGAGTTGCGCCTCTGAATATCGCGGGCGCAGCATGCCAGACCATCAATCTTAACCTACTGGCGTGGGGCGGTTTCTGCCATTCTCCGCTCTCCACATCTCAAAATCCCACGGTCCCAAGGCTATCGTCACGCCTTTCGGCATTTTCCCAGAGCGATCATGCCTCCCCACTTTCGCCAGGCCAGTCTGGGATTTTCCCGCCAGGAGGTTTTTCTGATTGCGCAGGTGCAGAGTGAAAACCATGGCCTGTACCTTTGAGGACGCCCGAACGGGGCCTGGGTTCGGCTCACGCCCATCAGAGCTTCCAATCTAACCCGAACCGCTTGTTGGGCGCGGTTCAGAGGTACGATTTCTTTGCAATCGAACTGGACTGACCAACGGGGGAAACTCAGGTGGGCTGAGGGGCGGTATACGGCAAAAACAGGTCCTGCACCGTGGCAGGCATTCTAGGCTTCAGGCATTGTGTCGCCATCTTTCTGAACGAACTCTCGTGGGGGCCACAAGCCCCGTAAGGAGAAGGTCATGAACAAGACAGGCATGAGCAAATGGTTGCTGGCAGGACTCCTCATGGCGGGTCCCGCGTCCGCGAAAACCATAGTCTTTGGATTGAGTGGCGAGCCCATCAGCCTCGATCCCGCAGTAACCTCGGATGGAAACACCGCCTACGTGCAGACCCAGATCTACAACAGCCTGATCAGCTTCAAGCCGGGCACCGTGGAACTGCAACCGGACCTGGCGCTGCGCTGGACGGTCAGCAATGACAGCCTGACCTGGACCTTCTACCTGCGCCAGAACGTCAAGTTTCACGACGGTACGCCGCTGAATGCCGAAGCTGTGCGCATCAACTTCCTGCGCTGGTGGGACCCCAGCTTCGAACTCGGCGCGAAGAAACCGTTCCTGGGTTGGAAAAACAATATGGGTGGGTTCAAGGGCGAGGATGGTTCCCTGGTCAAGGATGTCAAGGTCCGCAACCCGTACGCCATCGATATCGTTCTGAACAAGCCGTATCCGGCTCTGGGTTCGGTGCTGGCCGATTCCGGGCTGTTCGGCATCGCCTCGCCCACCGCCATCAAGAAGAATCCGGCCCAGTACGGTACGCCAGCGGGGATTGCCGTCGGGACTGGCCCTTTCATGCTGAAGAAGTGGACCAGCGGCGTCAATGTCGAGCTGACCCGCAACCCCAGCTACTTCCGCTCGGGGCTGCCGAAATCTGAGGCGCTGCTCTTCCGTTTCTTCAAGGATCCCAGCGGGCGCCTCAATGAGCTGCTGACCGGCGGGGTGGACATTGCCACCGAGCTCCTGCCGGATCAGCTCAAGGCGGTGCAGAGCAACACCAGGTTGAATGCGGTCCTGCGTCCGGCGCTGAACCTGGGGTATCTAGGCCTCAACACCGACTACAAGCCACTGGCCGACGTGCGGGTCCGCACCGCAATTGCCAGCGCCCTGAACAAGAAAGCCATTGTGGACAGCTTCTGGAACGGCCTGGGTACCACCGATGGCCACCTGTTGCCGCCGCCGCTGGCCAAGAACTACGCCAAGAGCGTGACCGATTATAAATTTGACCCGGCGGCGGCCAAGAAGATGCTGGCCGATGCGGGCTATCCCAACGGCTTCACGCTGGACCTGTGGTACATGCCAGTGTCACGTCCGTACTACCCCACCCCCAAACCGATTGCCGAGGCGATGGCGGCTGATCTGAGCGCCATCGGCATCAAGGTCAACCTCAAGACCGAGGACTGGGCCAAGTATCTGGAAGACCGCCAGAACGGCAAGTTCCAGGCCTTCATGCTGGGCTATGTGTACGCCACCGACCCCGATAACGGCTACACCAACCTCTTCGCGCCCGGCTCGACCACCGACATCAACTGGAACAGCCCGGAGGCCAACGCCGCGCTGGAAAGCGCGCGCAAGCTGCCCAACCCGGCCCAGCGCCTGCCCTTCTATCAGAAGGTGGACGAGATCTTATTCAATGCCGCTGTGCGGATTCCCATCGTCCATTCGCGCCTGCTGGTGGCCAGCGGCGCCGGGGTCAAGGGCTGGATTCCCAGCCCCACCGGCTCCGAGAAGCTCGACACCGTCGAGAAGTAGGCGGCAGGGCAGCGCAGTTCCTGCCTGTTTTAAAGCCGCCGCACCCACACATTTCGTGTGGGTGCGGCAGCTCTTTCAAGACGAGTTGATGGTCCTTGCTGTGTGACGGCTGTTGCGTGGCCCTGGGAGGTCTCCTCAAGCCGGCCTGGTCTCACCACTCCTTGTGCTGCATTACAAGTCTACCCGTCGGCCCTCCCGCGCTGACTGCAAAAGAGCGTCCAGCACCCTGGCCTGCTGCACCGCGTCTTCAGGCGGATACAATGCCGTTTCCTCACCCCGCGCAACCCGCTGAAAGTGGGCGGCCATCAGCGCGTAGCCGTTGCCGGGGTCGATGGTCTGCCGCTCACCGTCTCGGGTCAGGATGAACCCAGGCTCATCACTAAAGAACGCCCGGTCCAGTTCCATCACCCCGCCCGTCCCCAGCACCTGCGAGCGGCCAATCCGTCCTCCGGACAGCCAGTCAAAGCCGCAATCGATACTGGCCAGCGCCCCACTGCCGACATGGCTGTAATCCAGTACGGCGGACATGGAGACGTCCACACCGTCTGGCGTCCAGCGCGCCTGGGCGGTCACGGCCCGGGGTTCACCCAGCAGCATCCGGGCCTCGTTGACTGGATAACAGCCGATGTCGTAGAGCGCGCCGCCCCCCAGCCCGGGTTGCAGGCGAATATCCCCGGCGTTCCGCACGGTGAAACCGAAGGCCCCCCGGTACGCCCGGACCTCGCCGAGGTCACCGCCACGCACCGCGTCCTGCAGGGCGCGGTGCTGCGGCGTGAAGCGGTAGGCGAAGCCTTCCAGCAAGATCCGCCCGCTGGCCTCAGCCACATCGGCCAGCTCGCGCGCCTCCTGGGCATTCAGGGTCAGCGGTTTCTCGGTCAGCACATGCTTGCCCCCCTGGAGCGCCGCAGCACTCCAGGGCAGGTGCAAGGCGTTGGGCAGCGCGATATAAACCGCGTCCAGATCGGCGTCGATGACGTCCTGGTAATCGCCAGTGGTGGGGATCTCCCAGTCATTGGCAAAGGTCTGCACGCGGGCCGACTGTGGCTCCCGTGCGCCGAGCATCGTGACCTCACCTCCAGCGGTCCGAATGGCTGGAATGAAGGCCCGAGCGATGCGGGCCGCGCCAAGAATGCCCCAGCGAAAGGTCATACCCTCACCATAGCGCCCAGAGCAACGCAGGCTCTTCGGTCCGCTTCTGGTCAACCCTCTGGCCCGTCCGAATCGCGGAGTGTCCTGAACTGACCTGCAGAGCGTGGGGACGTCAAGAGCAAGAGAGCCTGGCAGCCGGGATACGGGGCAGAAGTTCAAATTCCAGCCGCCCCGAATGGTTCAGTCAAACCGCGGCCCCTTCCTGTGGGCCCTTCTGAGTCCGTTGGTGGAGCGCCGAGGCTGGGCATCAGCGCCTGGAATTCACGCCAAATGACAGGACTGCCCGAACCTTGAGGCAGCGCTGCCGCCCGCTCTTCCATGTCCCTGGGCCGCAGCATGCGCACGATCGTGCCCAGCACCAGCCAGCCGATCCCATCGGCCCATGAGCAGTCCAGCTTTCCTGATGGTGCAGGATGGGGGGGAGCCAAAGTGTTTATCGGGACATCAGTCCACCAGCTCCAGCCACGCCAGGCTGTAGAACGCGGCCCCAATGCGCTGGGTCAGGTCTCGCCGCGCCAGGCGCAACTCGAAGGCGGTCACATGCCGTGCCTGCTGTTCCCCAAGACCGAGAAGTAAGGCGCGCCCTGCTGCTCGCGCCGACCACCGTGCTGGACCTGAGCGTCTACGCGCCGACGTCGAGCTATTCCGTCCAGACGGACAGGCCGCACTAGGCCGCCGTTCAGCTCATCCCATTCAAGTGTCGCCCGCCGCGCTCCATGGCCGTGCCGCAACGTGGACAGGGCCTCCAGCGCTTCAGAGCTGCCAGCGGTGGCGGCGATCACGCGGGCAACGCGGAGGTCTGTCTTTCTCGCCGTGCTGGCTTATGATCACGGCTGGGAGCTTTTTGCGCGAGAAGCAGGAGGTGGTGGTGGCCGCCATGCCGACATCCTGGCCGCCTGAGGCCTCAGCGCTGTAGGTGCAGGCCGGGCAGGTGAAGCGGTAGAGGGTGCCCACCTCAGAGGTCCTGGGGCCAGATCCAGTCTCCAGGGACGATCTCGATGTCCTGGAGCTCGGCCAAGGTCCCGATGTCGTGGGGCTGCATGGCGAGGAAAGGGTTGTAACCGTTCCACATTCCGGCAAATGGCAGGACACGCTCGCAAGCCCGGATCTGCTGCCCATCTCGCGAGACCAGGAAGCACAGGGGCCAGGAGGGATGGCGCAGTTGCTGATGCTGGTGCTCGGGCGCGAGCGGCGGCATGACCTGAGCCGCCGCTCCCGGGGTGCACTCGACGAAAAAAGCCGTGGGGCGGGTCTCCGTGTCGAGCAGCTCGCAGTCAGGAAAATACAGGGAGGTCCGCAGAGTCGATGGCTACGTACCGTTTCGCGCTTCGCAATGGTGGGGTCTGGGGGGGGGCTGACGATCTTGCTGGGGTCACGACACGGATCGGCCCTCGCTGTCCGCTAAGGTTGCGATAATGAAGGGTTATGGGACAGGATGAAGGTCCTGACGCTGTTGCTGCTCCCTTTCCCCACGCACGCCGTTCGTTTCGAGCGGATAGATCCACAGTTTGACGGCCATGTTGCGCCGGTTTTCCTCCACCTGCGCCCGGAAGGCTTCATCGGCCGCCATCCGTGCTTCTACCCGCGCGATATCCGCGGCGGTCTGGGTCCGGTGTGCTCCAAACGCAGCCCTTACCGTCTCGCCATACGCTGCTGTAGGGACCACCAGGTCCGGCTCACCCAAAGCCGCGAGCGCCGCCTCGCTGAACACTGTCCCCAGCAGGACCGGCCGCTCCTCAGAGGGAAGCTGCTGCATCGCCTGCACGACAGCCCAGGACATTGCATCATGGTCCGGGTGATACCCATGCTCCGGGTAGTACGTGTACACCCGCCAAGGACGCAGCTCCCGCAGGGCCTCCAGCACCGGTCGGGCGAGGTCATCCGGGTTCTCGAACTCCAACATGCGGTCCCGGAACCCCAGGAGCCGCAGGTCGTCAATGCCCAGCACCGCGCAGGCCTCGCGCAGTTCTGCTTCCCGGATGTCCGGCAGGGTCTCGCGGTTGGCGCGCAGGGGCTGGCCCATGTTGCGCCCGGCCTCCCCGCGGGTGGCACACAGATACGTCACCGGCGTTCCTTCCGCGGCGTGCAAGGCCAGCAGGCCCCCCAGGGCAAAGGTCTCGTCGTCGGGGTGCGGAAACACCATCAAAATCGGCTGCTTGGACATGCAGGACCTCTACGTGGGAAAGGGCGTCGGGCTAAGTTGCAAGGCGACCAGCAGGGCGCCGGCGTCATCATGGCCAGCAAGCAGCAGGCGATCATGCTCGTCCAGAAACCAGTCGGTCAGGCCTTCGGCATACACCCAGCCCGAAGGCAGTTTGAGCCCCGCGCGGTACGGTCCCGCGCCGGTGACGGTGCCCCGCTCGTAGCAGACCTGGACGTTGCGAATGAACGCGGCGACGGTCGGGACTTTCTTGTCATTCAGAGTGGCGTACGCGCCGGTGCCCGTTTCGAGGTGCAGGTACAGGTGCTGGCCAACTCGGCGGGAAAGCTCGGCTTGGACAGCGTCGCGGTCAATGACATTCATCAGGGTCCCCGGTTGTGGTGTGAGTCTCATTGTACGGGAAGCGGGAAACGGTCGGCGCACTCTCCAAGCGTATCCGGGCGGCAGGGTGGAAAGACGAGTGCCGGGAGGACTCCCCAACGCACCCATGCACCAACGAAAGACATGCACGATCGCCCCGAGTGCCTGAATCACTCCCGACTGGGCCAGCAAAGGAGCGGCACCTAAGGGGGAAAAGCCTGCGCCAGCACGGTTTTCAGACGGCACCCCAACTGGAACCATGCCTGGAGTCATTCACTTGGTCCGTTCCTCAGTACGCTCCAGGTTGCCGGAGGCGTACAGCGGATCATGATGGTCCTTGAGCATGTTGATCAGCGCCGCTGGTGTTCCAGGTCGCGCCGCTAGGCGGCGGCATTCCGGCGGAGGTCAGGGCGGCATTCTCCTCTGGCGTGACCGTCATCTGGCGCAGGCCGGCAACGTCAGGTGATCGCATCGCGGTGCAGCAGCTTGAAAGCGGAGGGTGGCCCCGCCTCAGAAAAGCGGTCCAGGCGCATCCACAACCGATCCCCAGGTTTTGGTGGGTGGTTCGATATGCTGGACGTCCCTGGAGGTCCTCTGTCGGATGGACAGGGCCTGGACCTGCTGGGCCGCGCGCTGAAGCTGGCCTTGGGGTGCCGGTGGTGCTGGGCGGCCTCAAGCCTTCCAGGCTGGCCGCGCAGACGCTCGAATTGGGGGCCAGAGGCCACGTCGTCAAGGCTCTGGACGCGGCCGAAGCAGCGGCGTGACGAAGCCGCCCAGCTCACCTGAGTCAATTGGGGTCCGTCATTGTCTCTGGGGAGACGCTGCGGCTCGGCGCAACCCATGGACCGGCCCACAGCTAGAGCTTGGTGACGGTTGACCTGTCAGACTGGGCCCCACGCCATGACCCCGCTTCCCACCCATGCCCCCACCCTGGACCTCACCGAGCTGCAGGCCATCATCGACAGCAGCGCCGACTGCATCAAGGTGCTCGACCTGAATGCGCGAGTGATCTCCATGAATGCTGGCGGCATGGACACCATGGAGATCACAGACTTCAGCGTCTGTCAGCATCTCTTGTGGCCAACGTTCTGGGAGGGCGAGGCGCGAAGGCAAGTCGAGCTGGCGCTGGAAGCCGCCCGCGGCGGGCAGACCACCACCTTTGAAGGCCCCGCCAACACGTTTGCCGGCACCCCAAAGTGGTGGGAAGTGCGCGTATCGCCGTTGCGATCGCCCGACGGCACCGTCACCCGGCTGCTGGCCAGCAGCCGCGACATCACCGCCCGCAAGGTGGCCGAACAGCAACTCATTCAGGCGCAACATCAGCTCAGAAATCATGCCCAGACGCTGGAAGTCCGTGTGGGGCAGCGTGAACGGGCCCTCGAAGCCTTTGTCCGCTTCACCACACAGGTGGCCAGCACCACCGATCTCCACGACATCGCCATGGCCGCCAGTGACATCATCCGCGACGCGGTTGGCGGGGCCACCAGCGGCTTTTACCTGGTCAAGGGGGAACGGGCGTACCCGCTGGTGTTCTCCAGCAACACGCCTGCAGAAGTGAGGGCGGCCCGGCGTGCCGGTGTTCCCCTGAGCATGCCCCTGGTGGCCGACGCCCTGGCGCAACGCGGGACGACGTTCGTGGGGGGCGAGGACGGCCGTCTGCAGTCGGTGGGTTACGCCAGCGCGCTGAGCGTTACGGCTTACCACCACGGCGATCAACCCTACGCGCTGTTCGCCACCGGAACCCCACGCCCTGAATGGACCGCCCAGGAACAGGCCACCATCGACTCGGTCGGACGCGGTCTGGGGCTGGCCCTGGAACGGGAGCTGCAGGCCCGGCAGCTTCAGGAACGCACGGCCGGTCTAGACGCTTTCGTGGCGTTCAGCGAGGCGTCCAGCACGACAACAGACATTCTGGCCCTGGCGCGCGAGGCCGTGGAGGTGCTGGAGACCACGCTGCAGGTCAGCGTCGCGTACTACGAGCTCGATGGCGACCTGTGGAAAGCCCGGGTGTGGTCTGGGGCGTTCGCGCCCGAGGTCGTGGCAGTCCTGACGGCCGGCATTGGGATGGACGCGCCTAGTTACGCCGAGGCGGTCCAGACCAGGCAGGCGGTGTTCGTGCCTGGTTGGTCGGCGGACGACGAGGGCGTGGAGAACACCGAGGAGTTCGGAGCAGGCGCATTTTACCCCTGCTTCGCGGGTGAGTCGCCGCGCGCGCTGCTGGCGATGGGGACACAGCGGGCGGGAGACTGGACGCCCCGGGAGGAAGCCGTCTTCAAGGCGGTGGGCCGCAGCTTGACCCTGGCGCTGGAACGCGCGGCGCAGACGCGAGAACTGACCGTGCAACGCGACGCCCTGAGCGTCCGCACCCACGAACTGATCGCGGCGAACGAGGAGCTCGATGCGTTCACGTACTCAGCCTCGCATGACCTGCGCACCCCGATCCGGCACGTGATGGGCTTCGCGGACCTGGCCCGGACCGCGCTCATCAACAATCAGCCGGACAAGATCGCCCGGAACCTGGACATCATTCAGCAGGGGGCCATCCGCATGAACGGGCTGATCGACGGCATGCTGATGCTGTCCCGGGCCGGGCGGCAGGACTTCCACCCACGGATGGTTGCCCTGGGGCCGCTCATCAGGCAAGCGCAGCAAGACGCCCAGCTTGAATTCCCAGAGCAGGACATCGACGTGCAGGTCCAGGCAGGGGTGGCCGTGTGGGGGGATGAGACGCTGCTCCAGCAGGTGATGTCGAATTTGATCAGCAACGCCGTGAAGTACTCCACTGGGCGCGACGTCTCGGAGGTCGCGGTGCGGGTCAATGAGACTGAAACCGAATGGATGATCACGGTGCAGGACAATGGAGTGGGCTTTGATTCCGAATATTCCGGGAAGCTGTTCGGCATTTTCCAGCGCCTGCACACCCAGGATGCCTTTCCTGGCGTCGGGGTGGGTCTGGCGACAGTACGGCGCATCGTGCTCAAGCACGGCGGCCGGGTGTTCGCCGATGGGAAGGTCGGGCAGGGGGCCAGCTTTGGCCTGGCCCTGCCCAAACCTCTCGCGTGACGTGACCGCCTTGAGCTGCTCACCTGAGTGCAAAAACGAATGGTTGAGCAGCCCACAAGGCATGCCATAGAGATTGCCGTTCTGAGCTTGCGGCCCTCTATCGCGAACTGCAGGGCGATGGCGAGAGGTTCGTGCAGGCAGCATCCGCCACCGTGCCGATCAGGAGGGTCAGACGGCAAAACCCGACTTCAGCGGTGCCCCTCTTCAGGCGTGGAGTGTGCGCCCCAACCTGTTGGCCGGACGCACGGTCTGCAACCAGCTGGACCCTTGGCCTGCGCTGTGGGAGCTGGAGCTGATCTCCGGCGGTGGTGGGATTCAGTCGTGGCGTGAACACTGTATGGGTGTGGGTGTTGCTCCAAGAATTCCATCAAGATCCACTACAGTGCTCCACTATGGGTTCAAGCTCCTGGAGCATGTGGTGAGGCGTTACGGACTGGTGTTGCTGGGCGTGATGGTGGTGTTGGGGGGGATCTTCCTGCTGGTGGAGACTCTCGGAGTTCCAGTCTTATCTGACCCATCCCGCTGGCTGTCAGGCGGCGGGACCGGCGCCGCGGTGCTCGGGACGGGGCTGCTGGTGGCCGATGTGGCGCTGCCTGTTCCATCGAGCGCGGTGATGGTGGCCTATGGGGCTTTGTACGGCGTGGCCTTTGGGACGCTGTTGTCCCTGGTGGGCAGCGTTGGGGCCGCGCTGGCTGGTTGGGCGCTGGGACGACACGGTGGACGCTGGCTCTCGCGCCTTGTCCCCGCGAAAAGCCAGGCGGAGGCCCAACGCTGGATTGCGCGGTGGGGCCTGCTGGCCGTCACCCTGTCGCGTCCAGTGCCGCTGCTGGCAGAAAGTGTGGCGATTCTGGCGGGGACTTCGGCTTTACCGTGGTGGCAGGTGGGGCTGGCAGCAGCTCTCGGATCCCTGCCCGCAGCGGTGCTATACGCCGTGACGGGGGCGTTCGCGGTGACAGGATCGTGGTTCTGGCTGCCGGGATTGCTGCTGGTGTCAACGGGCGTGATGTGGTTGATCGGCCGGACACTGGGGCGGCGACTTGGCACGTCAACGCGTTGAGTCACAGCTGCACTGAAGCACCTCCATTCCAAGTCTCTGGGTTGTGGCAACTTAATCTCGGTAGGCTGTTGAACCATGATGGAGCGCAAGCCCTACCGCCCGCGTTTTCCCTGGGTGGGATCGGCTCTGCGCGGTGGCTGGACCACCCGCTGAGCCGGCGTGACACGCAGGAACTGCTCCATGAACGCGGCATCCGCCCCTGCGGCAACGGAACAGTCAGTTTGCCCCACTGGTGACGGAGGAACTGCGCCAGTGGGAGGGGACGCGGCTGTTCCCGGTGGTCTCTGGACGAGGTTGACGTGACGGTGGCTGGGGTCACACATGGGTTGTGGCGGGCCGCCCTGGAGCATGGCCATGTCCTGGACATCCTGGTCCAGGAACAGCGTGACACCAGGCCAAGGCCTTTTTCACGCACCTGTTGCGGGAACATGCCGCTCCGACGGTGATCCAGACGGACAAGCAATGGAGCGGCGTTGCGAGCGCTTCCCGTGCTCCACGGTGTGGAGCACGTCCGGGTCATCTCTGCAGCCCGCTGTAACCATCTGGGCGAACCGCCACACCGCAGGGCACGACAGCAGTAACGCGCTCCTCTCAGCTTCAAGCGACGACAGCGCCCTCAGGAATCCCCCGCGCTGCACGCTCAGAACCTCCAATCCCCACCGTTACGCCCGAACGCCCGTCTCTTCCCCCATCAGACAAACCCCCAGACCGCAGCTCTACGCTTCTGGAACGCCGCCATGGAGCCGGGCGAGAATCAAGTGGCCAGTTGCGCCACTCCGGCCTCCCGGGTTTGAGTTGTCAGAACCGCTCAGCTTCAGGCAATAGAGGCGGGCCCAGGATCCATGCCCGAATGACCAACCTTCACCAGCACACCCGCAGCACTGTTCGGGCGCCCATCAGACGAAGCCATCAGAACCAAGCCGTCCAGATCTGGCCTCAGAGCACGGCAAGGGGAGCTGAAAATTAGGCCACCCTTGGACTTCACCTCCCCCGCACCAGATTAGGGCAGCGCAACCGTTGGAAGCCATGGGGTACAAGAGGGGACAGGGCCCTGACAGAACACTATCGCGCGGCGAAAATGAAGCCCACCTTCATTTTCAGTGTCCCAGACATCTAATTTGTCTGTGGCCCGCGGCCTGGCACCGCCAAATGACCTCTCGGCCGTTCAGAAAAATTGCCAAAAATACTGTCCTGGACGAGAGCGAGCATTCAGGGGCCCTTCTTTATGTTCCTCAGAATGTATTTAGCGGTACATCATCCAATCTGGCGTTTTTCGAGGTGATGAATTTGTCACATTGGACCCGATACAACTAGTCCCGGCCTTACGCCGCCCAGCAGTCGGCTACTCGGCTTTTCGTCTGAGACAACCTTTTTCGCCTCTTGCAAGGAGTTGATATGGCCCTGTTCGGCGACCTCAAACACCAAACGCTCGCCGATCTGGCAAAGATATTGCACATTCACACGGGGATATTGATTTTTCATTCCTCCTATCAGGGGAAGACCGTCGAACTGGTCCTGAACAGAGGGCAACTCCGCGCCACCTACCTGGACGGCTTCCCCATTGGAGAACTGACTCGGGTGCGCAGCATTCTGCACCAGCTGCACGCCCAGGGCCACGGAGCATTCGAATTCCACCGACAGGCCCTGCTGGTGGGCGACGCCCATCTTTACGATCAGCCATTCGCCGGGCTGATTCATGAAATCGCCGAGGCCGCACCCCTTGGGACGGCCGGACCCATGATTCCCGACGATCAATTGCCACATCCTGAGACACGCTTCGTGCCTGTCCTTCATTCCCTCTCTGTCCCCGACTCGCTCGCGTCACTCTGGGCCGTCGTTCAACCCCATCTGGCAGGGGGCAGTAGCGCCGCCGAACTCGCCCCGCGCATCGGTCTGTCACCCCACGACACACAGACTGTCCTGTACCGGCTCCGCGCCATGGACCTGATCACCCCGCAACGTGCGGCCGCGGCGCGTCACGCCACCACTCAGCAGGCCGCCCTCCCGCATGAACCGGGGGACTCCTCAGGCGACCGCATGCCCCTTTCTTCGGCCTCTGCTACGCCGCGCCCGCTGGTGCAGCGTCTGCTGGGTGCGCTGCGCCGCTTCACCCAGGGAGGCACCGCATGACCACCGATCAACCCCCACTCAAACTGGTGATCTCCGGACCGGTCGGCGCAGGCAAGACCACCTTTGTCCAGACCATCTCCGAGACCCCGGTGGTCGCCACCGAGGCTGAGGCCAGCGAGGACATCGGCAAGCAATACACCACCGTCGCCTTTGATTTCGGCACCCTCCACCTGGACGGCCAGGACGTTCATCTGTACGGCACACCGGGCCAGGACCGCTTCAACTTCATGTGGGAAGTGCTCTGCGAGGGCGCGCTGGGCCTGCTGCTGCTCGTCGCCGGAGACCGCCCCGAAGACTTTACGCATGCCCGCAACATGCTCGACTTCATTACCAGCCGGATTCCCGTGCCGTTTCTGGTCGGCGTGACCCGACAGGATCAGACCCACGTGTGGCAACCCCAGGACGTGGCCCTGTACTTCGGCCTGCCCGAGCGGCAGGTGGTGGGCCTGAATGCCACCTGCCCGGATGAGGTGCGCCGGACGCTCGCCACCCTGCTGGAACTGCAACTGACGCCGCTCCCCTGACGTCCACCTGCTGACCGTCTCCCTCCTGAACTCGCCTCTTTTCTCGTGTCCCGGGAGCATTCCCCCCTTTTTCCCGGAAAGGAACCACCATGACGGCAACCCTGAGCAAGCAAGACCAGCTGACCTCCACCCTGACCACCCTGCGCGGCGCGCTGCCTGAACTGCGCGGCGCGCTGGTGGCCACCGTCGACGGCCTGCCCATCGCGCAGGACATGGGCGGTGGCGTGGACGCCAACCGCGTGGCGGCGATGGCCGCCACCGCGCTGGGGCTGGGCAAGCGCATCAATGAAACCCTGGGATCGGGCCAGCTCACCGACATGAGCGTCGGCGGCACCGATGGCCAGGTCTACATCTACGCCGCCGGGAAGAAAGGCGTGCTGGCTGTCATCGCGCCGGCGGGCGTCAACCTGGGCCTGCTGCACATGGAAGCCCGGGACGCGGCCCAGAGCGTCTCCATCATCCTGTAGGCCCAACGCTGATCAGGTTGCTTGCATAACCGACGTCCTCCGAGCGGCTGCGCACAACAGCACCGCCATCCGGAGACGCAGCGCTCACCGCCCGGAGGCCCCGTGACCACACTCTCCGCCTCGCTCGCCCAACTCCTCACCACCCTCTACCCAAGGAGAACACCGATGACTGCCACCACTGCACCTCTACGCCCCCACCTGGGCGACTACAGCTCCATCGTCTGCTTCAAGGCCGTCATCGTCGGCGTTGAGGACACCCTCGGCGCGGACGGCGCCGCCGTGGTCTTCACCCGTGCCGGCAAAGTCCGGGGCCGGAACCTCGCCACTGAACTGGGTGTGGCGGGCAGCAACGTCCCCGTCGAGCAAATCGCTGAACTGCTCAATGCCGCCATCGGCAAGGACGGCACCTGTCTGGCCGCTGTGACCAACTCTTACCGTGACGGCCAGGACATCGTCATCGAGACCCAGGACACCGTGTGCCTGGCGGGCGAAGCCATGGGCAGTGACCGGAAATGCACGTTCACGCTGGGCGCGGTGTGGGGCGCGCTGGAGGCCATCACGGGCGAAATGTACCTGGGTGAGCATACAGACAGTGTGTTGCGCGGCGGGACGTGTGACAAGTTCGTCTTCAGCCCGCTTTAAGCGGTCTTCCTGGCGCCCTCACCGCTCAGGTGAGGGCGTTTTGCTGGGCAAAGACTCCCCATCCTCGAATGACCACCCCTGCCCCTCTGAGACGGGGGAAGCAAACCGGGGCATTTCGCCTCTGGAAAGAGGCAGCGCAGCAGGCGGTCTGATTTTCAAGCGGCCTGCTGCGCGACCGTGGGGGCCCGCTGAGATTCAGTGGCCAGCATCCTTTCCATCCATGCCTGTCCCCGTGAGACTTTCGCAATGGGCCGGGCGATAGGCTGCGTTCCAGATCGCCACCAGCCTCCCTCAGCCATGATCTATATCCTGACCCCTGACCTCCTGCCGACCCTGCTGGCCTTGCTGGTGACCCTGCTCATGGCGGGCAGCATGCTCCACCGGATTGGGCAACCCCCCCAGCGGGCGTTTCTGGCGGTGCTCCTGGGGATCTGCCTCTGGCTGATCGGCGACGTCCTGTCCCTGACCGTCAGCGGCACACGGGCGCAATGGGATTGGGGATTGACCCAGTTCCTCGGCATCCTGACCATTCCTGTGGCGTGGCTGACCCTGGTGCGCCGCCACCTGCGCCCGGTACCCGAGCCTGTCCCGCTGCTCCGGGTGCTCGCCCTCCTGACCGTGCCTCTGCTGACCCTGGGGTTGATCTGGACCAACGACGGACACCACCTGATCTGGCAGTATCCCCCCGGGAGCGTGCCCGCCTGGGGCGCAGTGGAGCGCACGCCCCTGTACTGGCTCCTGATCGTGGTGTACCCCAATGTCCTGCTGATCTGGGGGGCCGCGCAGTTGCTCCTCGCGTGGCGGGCGGTTCGGGATGGCGAGCGCCACCAGATCACCGTGATGCTGCTGGCCGTCCTGGTCCCCAGTCTGGCCAACACCGCGTACCTGCTGGGGATTCCCGTGCTGCCGGGCCGGGCCACCCCAGGCCCGGTCTTCTTTGCCCTGTGTCTGGTTCCGGTCGCCTGGGGCATGCTGCGCTACGGCCTCTTGCGCGTGACGCCACTCGCGCACCGTCAGGTGGTCGAGCAGATGACCGATGCGGTCTTCGTGCTGGACGCTCAGGGCCGGATCATTGAGGTCAACGAACGTGCCGTTCAGCTGGCGGGGCGCCCAGGCGCTTTGCTGCATGGCGTGCGTATCGGGGACCTCTTTCAGAACTGGCCACAGATCACCGAGGGTCATCCAGCCGAGTGGCGCCCTGGGCGCGAGGTCTGGGAGCTGCGGCTCTCGACCGTGCGCAACGAGCGGGGCAATGCGTTGGGGCAGGCTGTGGTGGCGCGTGACGTGACAGCACGTGCTCAGGAGCACGACCGCGTGCAACGCCTGGCGAACGAGGACCCGCTGACGGGGCTGGGGAACCGCCGCGCTTTTGAAACTGATCTGGCCCGGGAGACGGCCCGCGCGCACCGTCATACCCTGACGCTGGCCGTCGCCATCATTGATCTGGACGGCCTGAAGGCCGTCAATGACCGTCAGGGTCATGCGTATGGCGACGCGCTGCTGTCAGCGTTTGGAGGCGCCTTGCCAGGGGCGTTCCGACCTGAGGACCGCGCTTACCGCTTCGGCGGCGATGAATTTGCCCTGCTGCTCACCCAGAGTGCGGTTGAGGGCGAGACGGCTATTCACGAGCGACTGGCGCGTATTGTGCGTGACCTGCAGTCGCAGGGCTTTCCCGAGTTTGGGGCGAGTATGGGCGTGGCCTACGCTCCGCTTGAGGGCACGGGCGACGCTCTGGTGCAGCTGGCGGACGAACGGATGTATGCGCAGAAAGCGCAGCACCGAGCAGCGGAGCTTGAGCCGGTGTTGCACACGTCTGGCGACGGGATTCTGGCAACTTCACACCCGTAAGCCGGTGGGCTGTGCCTGAGCCCAAGCCCTGGCGCCACCGTTTTTCCCTCCGCGTCATCGGCTGCGCCCTGCGGCTCTCTCACCGCTTCCCGCTCAGCCAGCGTGCCGTGCAGGAGCTGCTCCACGAGCAAGGCCCCGCAGGCCAGCCACGAGAAGAAAGCGGCAGTGGAACATGGGGTTCGCCCCACCGATGACCGAAGCGCTGCGCCACTGAGAACCACGTTATGCTCGGTGGTCTCTGGATGAACGGTGCGTTGAGGTCGGTGGCCTGAAATATTGGCTCTGGAGAGCTGTCGATGAAGGTGGGCCGTGCTGGACATTAGGAACATCGTGATCCCAGCGCGGATGGGCCTTCTTTGTGCGGTTGATGGGGAAGATCACGTGCCAGAGGCTATCCACACCGATAAGCTGTGGAGCGATTGGGCGGCCCCATTCGAAAAAATTCCGGTGCTCTACCGTGTTGAGCATGTCCAGGTGGTTTCTGCGGCCCGCCGCAATTCTTTGATCGAACAGTCGTATCGCCCAACCAGGCAGCAGGAACGCAGCTGGCCCGGCTTCAAACGGCAGCGTCGAACGCAGGAATTCCTTGCGCTGCACGCCGGAGTCTCGAACCTCTCCTGCCATGCCCGAACCAGCTTCCCCGCTGCCCTCGGACGAAGGCACCAAACCGCAAGC
Source organism: Deinococcus humi (assembly GCF_014201875.1). NCBI lineage: Bacteria > Thermotogati > Deinococcota > Deinococci > Deinococcales > Deinococcaceae > Deinococcus > Deinococcus humi. The sequence continues at coordinate 271,297 of NZ_JACHFL010000006.1, forward strand.
ATTGCTACTCCGGCCCTGCTGAGCTTAAGTGGCCAAAACCAGTACAACTGTCGAAGGTAGCCAGTGCTCGACGCCAGCCGAAGCGGCACCTTCGCGGGGAGCTTTCGTGGGCACAACCTCAAGCGGCTTATCGGCAGCGTTCCGGTGAACGGCTTCAAGCCGATCCCGGGTTGAGGTCGTGCCCGTAGAGGCCGGTGCTTACGGTTTCCGTCTCAGCGCGATGATGTTGTCTGTGATAACGCCAATTTCCCCGTTCGGCCCCTTCGCTTCGGTCACCGCGCGCTCTGGGGAGCCGAGGAACAACAGGTCCCACTGACTCAGCTCCAGATTGATGGTGTCGAGCGCTTCCTGCGCAGTCGGAAACTGCCTGACCTGGGGGGCCCAGGAGGGAGCGGAGGCGTGCTCGACGACCAGCAGCACGCCTCCAGGCTGGACGGCCGCGGCGGCCTTGCGCAGAACCTCATCGCGCGGGAAGGCCACAGGGGATTGCAGGTACAGCGCGTAGACGAAGGAAAACTGGCCTGTGGGGAAAGTGGCGGCCAGATCATGCTGCTGAAATGCGGTCCGTGCGGTGACGCCGGCGTTCGCGGCATGCTGGGCGGCGCGCGAGAGGGCGGTGGCGGAGATGTCCACGCCTGTGACCTGCCAGCCGCGCTGAGCGAGCCAGACAGCGCTGTTGCCTTCGCTGCACCCCAGGTCCAGCGCGGTGTCCGTCGGGAGGGTTTCGGACCACCGGGCCATGATGGCGTTGGGGCGCCCGGTCCAGGGCTTGGGCTGTGTTTGGTAGCGGGTCTCCCAGTAGGTTGCGGCTTCATTGGGGTCCGGCTGGGGTGGGGTGGAGGTAATCATGACAGTGCTCCTGTGCGGGAAAAAGGAGAGTCGCATTGGTTTCACGCAACTTGGATTGTTGCATGACGTTGCGATGCTGTCAACGGGTGGCCGACTCAACACACTGCCCCCTAGATTCCCTCCCCCAGCGTCTCCATCAATTCCAGTGCATACCGCACCCCCGTCTCGAAGTCACGGCGCAAAATATCTTCATTCGGGGCATGGAGGCGCCCCCCCTCGTTGCCGATGGCCAGAGCGATCACAGGCGCACCGACGTGGTGCATGAAGGGAGACAATCGGGCCGCTGGCAGAACTGCTGGGGTGTACGATGGCATCTTTGCCATAAACCTCCCTCGCCACCTGCAGGGCAGTCTGCACGAAGGGGTCACTCAGGTCGCTGCGGGCCGGGTGCTGGTGGGTTGCCGGCTCGACGATCTCCACGTCCTCCAGGCCTTGGGCGTTCAAATGAGCGCGCAGGAGTTCCACGATTCGCTCGGGGTGCTGATCCGGCACCAGTCGAATGTCAATCTTGACGAAACTCTCGGCAGGCAACACCGTCTTGCTGCCTGCCTCAGCGTAGCCACCGTGAAAACCATTGACGTTCAAAATGGGCATCAGATTGGTGCAGGTGTTGAACTCCTCCGGCGCTCCCAGGCGGCGCGTGACCGCGTAAGCATCGTAGAGGGACTCGCCCTGACCGGGAATGTTGGCAATAGCCTCGCGGTCGACATCGGATACGGGACGGACGTCGTGGAAGCCGGGAATGGTCACGCGCCCAGTTTCGTCGCGCAGGCTCGCTAGGGCTTTGGCCAGGCGCCACAGTGGATTGTCCACCACCGCCCCGGTGCTGCTGTGCAGGTCGCTGGCTGGCCGCCACCCGGCAGCGCAGCTATAGGCCCACCACATCCTTGACGCCCGCGTACAGGATGGGCTGGCCCTCAGCGCGTCTTCAGGCTGGTCGTACTTCACAAACCGTCTGGACGGTTGGTATATTTAAGCCATGGCGAAACGACAACCACCCGAACTCACCCGAACCACCCTGCTCCAGGCGGCCACCCGCGTCATCCGCACGCACGGTGCCACCCTCTCGCTCGACGCCGTCGCCCGGGAAGCTGGCATCAGCAAAGGGGGGCTCCTCCATCACTACCCCACCAAAGACCACCTGCTCACCGCACTGGCGCATGCCCTGGTCGATCAGTTCCGCGATGAGCTCCGTGCAGCGCACGCCAGCGAAATCGCCACCCACGGCGACACTCCCGGCGCCTGGCTGCGTGCCTACATCCATGTGTCCTTCACGCCTGCCCAGGACACCGAACTCCTCAGCACCGCCCTTGCCCCAATCGCCACCCTCCCTGACTTGCTCCCCGACCTACAGGCCGCACAGGCCTTCCTCATCACCGATGCCCAGGCCGATGGCCTCCCTCCAGGGCGCGCCCACGCCATCCGGCTGGCCTGCGATGGCCTCTGGACTGGACATCACCTCGGTCTCCCAGATCTGACCAATGAACAACGCGCCGCCCTGAAAGAGGAACTCCTGTCGTGGACCCGGCCCTGAGCCTCCCCACCACCCCGGGCCTGACCGCCCAGCACCCTGATCCAGGGCCAGGCTGGCAACGCCGCTTCTGGGCGATTTTCGGCGGCCAGGCGCTGTCCTTGATCGGCAGTGCCTTGACGCAATTTGTGCTGATGTGGTGGATCACCGACACCACTGGGAGCGCCGGTGCGCTCGCCACCGCCGGTCTGGCCGCCCTGCTCCCCCAAGCGCTGCTGGGCCCACTGGGCGGCACGCTCGCCGACCGCTACAGCCGCCGCGCCCTGATGATCGGCGCCGATACCATCAGCGCCCTGTGCATGATCGTCCTCATCACCCTGTTCCTCACCGGGCGGGTCGAGTTGTGGCACGTGTACACCATGATGTTCATTCGCAGCGCCATGCAGGCGTTCCAGGGCCCTGCCGCCGCAGCCAGCACCGCCCTGCTGGTGTCGGTCAGCTTTCTGCCCCGCGCGGCCGGGCTGAACCAGACCCTCACGGGCCTCATGACCGTCGCTGCCGCCCCCCTTGGCGCTCTGGCCATTGGCATCATGCCGCTCGGATGGGCATTGAGCATCGACGTCGCCACTGCCCTGCTCGGCATTGTGCCGCTGTTACTGTACCGCCTCCCGCAGATCCAGTTGACCGAGGCACAGCGAACCGGGGTCTGGGCGGAATTCCGCGAAGGCGTCACTCTGGTCTGGCGCCATCCAGGACTACGCCGCCTGTACCTGCTGCTGGGCGCCATCGTTCTCGCCATCTTGCCCTCGTTCACCCTGGTTCCCCTGCTGGTCAAAACGCACTTCGGCGGGGGCGCCGGCGACGTTGCCCTCATGGAAGGCCTGACCGGCGTCGCCATGATGGTCGGCGGCCTGATCGTCACTGTTCTGGCGCCCAAACGCCAGATGCTCTGGATCCTGCTTGGCTTCGCTGCGTCCTGCCTTGCCCTCGCCCTCACCGCGCTGGCCCCAAGCGGAATGTTCCCCCTCGCCGTGGGGTGGTGGATGCTCAGTGGCCTGACCTTCATCCTCGGCAACGCTCCCCTCACCGCGCTGCTGCAGGCCACGATCCCCAACCACCTGCAAGGCCGTGTGCTCTCGCTGCTCGCCACCGTGATGGGTCTGGCAGGCCCGGTCGGCCTTGCCCTCGCTGGGCCGCTTGGCGAGTTGCTGGGCATCCGCTGGCTGTTCGTCTTGCAGGGCCTGCTCGGTGTCGCCTTCAGTCTCGCCGGCTTCTTCTCCCCTGCCCTCCGCCAATTCGCTGCGCCCGCTCAGAAACCGCCGCAGTGAAGACTGGGCTTCCTCGCCGGTGCCTTCAATATCGTCCCTTATCTGGGGGTGATCATCGCCCTCATCCCTGCGCTCCTGCTGGCCGCTCCCCTGGGAATCGTCAAGCTCGCTCTGGTGGTCCTGGTCTTCATCGCGGCGAACCAGGTGGAGGGGCAGTTCCTCAGCCCGCTGGTGCTGGCCCGCCAAACTGATCTGCACCCAGCCACCGTGCTGCTGAGCATCTTGTCCGGCGTGGCCCTGGTAGGAGTCATGGGCGCATTGCTGGCCGTGCCGTTGATGGCGCTCGCCAAGCGCCTGATGGAGGCGTACTACTACCCCAGTCGCCTCTACCAACGCTCACCCTGATTCGAAGGTCGACGGCCTCCGTTCAAATGCGCCCATGACCCTGGCAGGTCGTCGACAGCGGACCGCATGGAAGCGTAAAGAGTGCGGCAGGCCGCCTGACCTTCAGGCGGCCTGCTGGAGTAATCGACCGCTGGAAGTTAAGTTGCCAGAACCGGTGCGCCAGTGAAAGTGTTCGGCATTTCCATTCTTGATCTCTTGCGGTGCTGCGCAGCGCCGGCCTATTTTTGGTTGATGACCCTTCCCCCAGTCATCTTCAGCCTCAGCGAGCGCTTGAAAGAGGTCCCTGGTGTCATCGGGATTGTGCTGGGTGGCTCCCAGGCGACAGGCACCGCCACGCCCACCTCAGACATCGATCTGGGCCTGATCTACGATGGGCACGCCCCATTTGACCTCGCCGCCCTGTCACACCTGTGTGCTGAGTTGGACGACGCTGGCAGCGCCCAGCCTTCCGCGCTTGGTGGCTGGGGGCCCTGGGTGGATGGTGGGGCCTGGCTGACCGTGCAGGGGCAGCGCGTGGACTTCATCTACCGTGACCTGCGCCGCATCGAACAAAGCGTTCAGGACGCGCTCGCAGGACGGGTGCAGCTCTTCGCGCAGGTTGGACACCCGCATGGCATCCACGCTCACCACTACGCAGCTGAGCTGGCGAACGCCGTGTTGCTGCATGACCCTCAGGAAGCGCTGGCTGACCTGAAAAAGCGGATCACACCCTACCCACCTGCACTGGCGGCAGCGTTGCAGACGCATTATGGCTGGCAAAAGAATTTCTGGCTGGATGGCGCAGTGAAAGGAGCATCCCGTGGCGACGTGCATTACGTCCAGGGTTGTCTGTATCAGTCGGTCATGGCCTGGGTGCAGGAACGTTGTGCGGCGGGCGGGAGATGGCTGCTGAACGAAAAGGGAGCTTTGGCGCAGGCCACAGCTCAGCCTGGAGCCCCAGCCGAACTTGAGGCGCGCGTCACGGCCGCCCTGAACGCTCAGGACATCGCTGGCCTGCGCAGGTTGTTCGAAGAGTATTGACGGTTGTGTTGCCTTAACTTGCTGCCCTCCACATCCCCGGTCCCGTATGAAGGCCATACAACCAATGGCAGCGTGTTGAATACTTTGACCTTGCCCAACAGCTGATGGATGCAAACGGTTCTGGCAAGTCAAGCGCGATAGGCTGACTGCCTGTGACGGATCGTCAGCCTGACCGCCACCGCCCTCCCGCTGAGCATCATTCACTACGCCCTTTGGCTCTACCACCGCTTTTCCCTCAGCCAACGTGATGTCCAAGAAATACTGCACCAACGCGGTATTCAGGTCAGTCACGAGACGCTGCGCCAGTGGAACATCAAGTTCGCACCCCTCCTGACTGAGGAACTGCGCCACCGGGAGGGGACGCCGGGGTTCCCGGTAGTTCCTGGACGAGGTTTGCATCGAGATTGAGAGCAAGAAACGCTGGTTGTGGCGTGCTGTCGATGAGTCTGGCGCAGTGCTGGATCTTCTCCTGCAAGATCGGCGGGATACTCAGGCGGCGAGACCTTTCTCGGAAAGCTGTTAACAAATGATGACGTGCCAGACGTGATCCACACGGATAAACGCTGGAGTTACGGAGCGGCTCTTCGAGCACTTCCCGTGCTCCACAGCGTGGAGCACGTCCAAGTCATCCAAGGCGGCCCGCTGTAACAACCTGACCCTCCAGTCCCATCGGCCCACTAAGCAACAGGAGCGGAGCCAGATTGGCTTCAAGAATTCCCGTAGGGCGCAGGAATTCCTCGCCCTGCATGCCCGTGTTTCGAACCTTCAGCAGCACACCCGCACGACCGTTCCTGCCCACCTCCGAAGATCGAATCAGAACCGTGCCCACTGGGCATGGCAGAACGCAGTTGAAGTGACCGTCTGAAGTTCAGACGGCCACTGACCTCACTCGGTCCCTCCCAGATGAACTTGCCAGAACCGGTTCAAGCGACCGAAGCAAGCCTAGGAGTTCCTGAAGCTGCATGCCCGAATCACCAACTTTCACTAGCACACCCGCACCACGGTTCCTGCCCCGACCAGACGACGCCACCAGAACCAGGCCTTTCAGACCTGACGTGAGGTCGCACAATCGGACGTGCAAAAGTTCGTCTTCAGCCTATTTTAAGCGGTCTTCCTGGCGCCCTCACCCCTCAGGTGAGGGCGTTTTGCTGAGACGTTTTTTGAGGTTTCAACTCAGTGAATGCTGGACAGCGCGACAGCCTAATGGGCACCCTACCAAGCAAAGCCATTGATAGGGAAACAGGCGGGCTGTTAGGCTGGGGGGTTCTGGCAACTTAATGCCGATAGGCTGGTGAGTCGTGAGTGACCGGAAGCCCCTGCGGCCACCGTTTTCTCCTCAGCGTCATCGAGTACGCCCTGTGGCTCTACCATCGCTTCCCGCTCAGTCAACGTGCCGTTCAGGAACTGCTCCACGAGCGCGGGATCCACGTCAGCCATGAGACCCTCAGGCCATGGAACATCAAGTTCGCTCCGCTGCTGACCGAGGAACTGCGTCACCGGGAACCCCGGCGGGGTTCCCGGTGGCATCTGGACGAGGTGCACGTGAAGGTCGGAGGGGTCACGCACTGGTTATGGCGGGCCGTGGACGAGTACGGAAGCGTGCTCGATATTCTCCTGCAGGAACACCGCGATACCGAAGCGGCCATATCCTTTTTCACGCACCTGCTGAGGGAACATAACGTGCCAGAGGTTATTCAGACTGATAAGCTCTGGAGCTACGGGGCCGCGATACGGGAACTCCCTGTGCTCCACACAGTGGAGCACATCCAAGTCATTTCCACCGCCCGCTGTAATAACCTTGTGGAGCAGTCGCATCGACCAACACGGCAGCAGGAACGCGCTCAGCTCGGCTTCAAACGAAGACCGCGAACGCAGGAATTCCTCGCCCTACACGCTCGAACCTCGAACCTTCACCGCCAGACCCGAACGGCCACCCCTGCGCCCCTCAGACGAACCAACCAGACCGCAGCTCTGCGCCTCTGGCGAGAGGCGATGCAGCAGGCAGCTTGAGCATCAAGCTGCCTCTGCGCAACTCCGGCCCCGTTGAGGTTGAGTTGCCAGAACCATCTCAAGCCTGTACCCGACAGGTAACTTGGTGGGAGCGGCTCAACGTGTTCGTCCTGTCGCCATCAGTCCAGACCGAGAAACGGGAGAACCTCATGATCTGACTGTTCTCACGGCCCGAGGAGCGTTTCTCCCTGCAAGCCGCAGAACAAAAATGATGGTGCCGACGGCGATCAGGTTCTCGATTAAAGGTTAATCCCCGCACCGGCCGCGCCCCCGGATAATATTTCCAGGCGGCTTAGTCTGCCAGACCGGGCTGCTCCAGGATCACGCTCATGAGCTATTGCCCATTCTCCCACGCCTCGGCTACCCACCGCAGCGTCTCCCACAGGCTACGGTCGCTTCTGCCCCTCCGCTGGGCCTGTCGCCAGACAGTCAGCACATTCAGAGCCAAGCCCACACGCTCCTCAACGGCAAGTTGAGCAGGTGTGAGCCTCTCCCCATGGGCAGCCAGCTCTGCTCGGTATGCTTCGCGCAGACCAGGGCCGAGGCGCGCACGATCAGGCGCTGAAAGGCGCACATACAGCAGGTGAGCGAGGTCTTCTCCGAGGGGAGCCGCATGAACCTGACCATAATCAATCAGGATGGGTGCCCCACCGTTGACCGGCCATAACACCTGCCCCACGTGAATATCGCCGTGCGCCAGGGTCACCCCCCGCGTCGTGCCCAGCAGCGTGGGCAGCGAGCGGACGACCTCCCGCACGGTCTGCGCTTGCGCCGGAAACCGGCTGGAAGCAGGCGAGGCGAGGACCCGCTGTGCTCGGCAGAGGGTCCGCGCCTCGTCCCAACTCCACTCACCCACGAGTTCCGGTCGGTTCAGCCAGAACGCGTGATGTCGGGCAAGCAGGTGCGCTATATCAAGCAGGGCAGCGTCCCGCTCTGCTGCTGTCTTGAAAGCGCCCCAACCGGTTGTCTCATCCGTCAGGTCACGCATCAGCAGATGAGCGCGGGAATGAGCCGGATCGAGGGTGGCGTGCAGCAGTGGCGCGTGCGGCACCGGTGAAAGCGGCGCGAGGTCCCGCAGATAGGCGGCCTCGCGGGCGAGGCGGCGAAAAGCACGTTGATCCCGCCACCCGGCGGGAAGATACTTCAGAAAGAGAGGGCCACGTGGGGTCGCGTAGCGGGCAAAAGCCGCGCCCTCTGCCACCCACGCCTCCAATCGTCGGCGCGAGCCGGGAAAGGCCGCCTGGAGGTCATGCGGCCAGACCCAGGATGAACGGGCCGGACCATGCCCGGACAGCGCGTCTCGCCAGTCGGCCAGCAGCGTCCACCTCAAGCGAGCAGCGACAACACCCCAGCCACCGAGCCGCCCGCGAACACCAGACTGATCAGGAAGAGGCCCAGGCAGCCACCCCGGCGCCGCCCCCGATAATGGCCACCGCGCCGCGTGAAGCCTCGCCTTCTCCCAGAACTCTGCGAGGAGCCGCTCAGCGAAAAGGAACCGTTCGAGAATCCACTCATACGTCAGTGTAAGGGAAACCCGGGCAGGTTCCCAGGGAGGGGAATGGCGCAAAAGCGGGGCAGGCCCACTGTGAGCGTGACCCGGTTTTGCGGTTCTTCCGTTAATTCCGTGCAGCATGTCAGCTGTGGGTTCTGGCAACTTAACCGCAGTAGGCTGATCGTTCGTGACTGACCGCAAGCCCTACCGGCACCGTTTTCCGCTCAGTATCATCGGGCACGCCCTCTGGCTCTACCATCGGTTTCCCTTGAGCGAGCGCGATGTCCAGGAATTATTGCACCAGCACGGCATCGTCGTCAGCCACGAAACCCTCCGTCAGTGGAACATCAAGTTCGCGCCGCTTCTCACCGAGGTGCTGCGCCACCGGGAACCCCAGCAGGGGTTCCCGGTGGTTCCTAGATGAGGTCTGTCTCGACATGGCAGGGAAGAAATTCTGGTTGTGGCGGGCCGTCGATGAATCTGGCGCAGTGCTCGATATCCTGTTGCAGTCTCACCGAGACACGCAGGCGGCCAAGACCTTTTTCGAAAGGCTTTTGGTGAACCACGACGTCCCAAACGTGATTCACACCGATAAGCTGTGGAGCTATGGGGCGGCCATCCGAGCGCTGCCTGTGCTCCACGCTGTGGAGCACAGGCAGGTCATTTCCTCTACGCGCTGCAATAACCTCATTGAACAGTCTCACTGTCCGACCCGGAAACAGGAGCGAAGTCAGCTGGGCTTCAAGAAATTAGGGCGGGCACAGGAATTTCTCGCCCTGCATGCCCGCATTTCGAACATCCACCAGCACACCCGTACCACAGTCCCCGCACTCAATCGGAGAAGGAATCAGTTGGGGGCCCACCGGACATGGCAACACGCCGTTGATGTGGCGGTCTGAAGGTCAGACCGCCACTGGGTAGATTTGGCCTGCTCAAGGTTAAGTTGCCAGAACCAACGCGCGCAAGAATTTCTCCGCTTGCATGCCCGTCTCGAGAACCTCCACCACCACGCTCGTACGAGCGTCTCCGCTATCACCCGAAGAAATAATCAGTGAACCGCTTTCCAGACGTGGTCAACCGTCGCGGCAGGGGTGGCCTGAACTTCAGGCCACCCCTGCTCTCACCATGCCGTCGAACCAGTTAAGGCAACACAACCGATGGAGGAGCTGACCTTCTCGCATAGCTTCCAGATCACTGTTGGCCCCTATGCTGGACCGATGCCTCATGCCCTGATTGTTCACGCCCACCCCGAGGCGAACTCGTTTTGCACCGCCCAGATGCATGAGGCCGCCCATGCGCTACAGGCCCAGGGCTACACCGTGGAAGTCAGTGACCTCTACGCCATGCACTGGGAGGCAGAACTGAACCGTCACGATTTCACCCAGGACATCGAGGGGCATTTCAAACCGCCCCTGGCACAGCAGCAGGCGGCCGAAGCCCATACTTTTGCGCCGGACATCGCGGCTGAGCTTGAAAAGTTGGAGCGGGCCGATCTGCTGGTGTTCTCCTTCCCCATGTGGTGGTTCTCGGTGCCCGCGCTCCTCAAAGGGTGGGTAGACCGGGTCTTCGTGCGGGGCGTGGCCTACGGCGGGAGCGTGGGGACCTTTGTCGAGGGTGGGTTGCGGGGCAAACGCGGCCTGCTACTGTTCACGACGGGCAGTCTGGAAGAACACTTTGGGCCGGGGGCCAGGGACGGCGAACTGGACGTGCTGCTCTTTCACATCCAGCACGGCATGCTGTGGTTCTGCGGCGTCCAGGTGCTGGCTCCTGTGGTCAGTTTTGCTCCAGTGCGGGGCACGCCTGAGGACCGACAGCGGCAACTCGGCGTGGTGCGCGACGCCTTCACCACGTTGGATTCACGCCCAATCATTTTTGGCTAGGGAGGGGTTCGACTTCAGGGGCGGCAATCGACATGGTCCATAAAGGTTTGAACCCTGACACCCAGCCTTAGCATCGTGTCCACTGTCAGGTTGGGGTATACCCCAGGCTGACAGAAGGAGAATCGATGCGGATACTCTGGGTTGTCCGTCATTCTTCTCAAATGATTTCCGAAACTCGTGGGTGCAGTGCAGCGCCCTCAATGGGCCGCAGAATCAACTCACGGTAGATTTCGCCCATACGCTCGGGATCGTGGGGCATGTCGTGACGCAGCCACCAATCAATCAGGTTCAAAAAAGCCTGGATGAAATGATCTGCGGCCACATCGGCTGGGACCCGTGCATCCTGTCGGGCCTCATAGGTCTGGAGGAGTGCCCGCACACCGACCTCAACGATCTGGTC